>JBDTQV010000038.1:0-11758 GCA_039932015.1 Gemmatimonadota bacterium
GGACTCGTCGCCGCCACGCTCGCAACGCTGGCCGCCGGTGGATCGGTCGTCTGCACGCCCGGCTTCCTCGCGCCGCATTTCTTCGACTGGCTGCAGTCGGCGACGCCGACCTGGTATACCGCGGTGCCGACGATGCACCAGGCAATCGTCGCTCGCGCACCCGAGTTCCGTTCCGTGATTGCGGCGTCGTCGCTCCGCTTCGTGCGGTCCTCGTCGTCCGCGCTTCCGCGGCAGACGCTGGCCGAGCTGGAGCAGACGTTCCATGTTCCGGTGATCGAGGCGTACGGCATGACGGAAGCGGCCCACCAGATGGCCAGCAATCCCCTCCCGCCCGCGACGCGCAAGCCGGGTTCAGTAGGCATCGCCGCGGGTCCGGACGTCGCGATCATGGATGACGCAGGTTGCCTGCTGCCGCCGGGCACCACTGGCGAAGTGGTGGTGTGCGGCCCAAACGTGACGGCCGGCTACCTTCACAACCCGTCCGCGAACGCTGCCGCATTTTCCGACGGCTGGTTCAGAACGGGTGACCAGGGTCATCTCGACGCGGACGGTTACCTGTTCCTCACCGGGCGGCTCAAGGAGATCATCAACCGCGGCGGAGAGAAGATCGCACCGGTCGAGGTCGACGAGGCGCTGATGAGTCATCCCGCCGTCGCGCAGGCCGTGACATTCGCCGTGCCGCATCCGCTCCTCGGAGAGGAAGTCGCGGCTGCGGTGGTGCTTCGGCCGGGCACGGCGGTTACCCAGGCACAGTTGCGCGAGTCGGTCGCTGCTCGCCTCGCCTACTTCAAGGTGCCGCGCCAGATAATGTTCATCGATGCACTGCCCAAGGGGCCGACCGGCAAGCCGCAGCGAATCGGCCTCGCCGCACGGCTGGGCGTCGCGGCGGCAGATACCGCGCCGTTGCCACAGACGCTCACGCCGCCGGCGACGCCGGTCGAGGAAATTATCGCATCGATCTGGACCGATGTGATGCGACACGAGCCCGCGGGCGTCGAGGAGGATTTCTTCCGGGCTGGCGGCGACTCGATGCTCGCGATGCAGTTCGTGTCGCGCATCAACGACGTGCTCGGCGTCGAGCTGTCACTGCTTTCATTCTTCGATGCTCCGACGGTCGGCGGCATTGCCGCGGCGGTCGAGCCAATGCTGGCGGGGGCGGCATGAACAAGCCAGGAGAACGACTGAGGCAAATCGTTCGCGGCGCGCGCCGCTCCGGAACAACCGTCTCGTTTCTGGGCGTGTACGACGTCTTCAGCGCGTCCCTCGCGGCCCGCCATTCCGATGCACTCTTCATCAGCGGGTTCGGATTTGCGGCGAGCCACTACGGCCTGCCGGACATCGGATTCATCAGCTGGACAGACATGGTGGACTTCGTCGGACGGGTACGGACGATCCTGCCGCAGCACCACCTCCTGGTGGACATCGACGACGGCTACTGCGACATCGAAGTAGCCCGCCACGTCGTGTCGCGTCTCGAGCGCATCGGCGCTTCGGGCGTGGTGCTGGAAGACCAGCGCCGGCCGCGCCGTTGCGGCCACTTCGCCGGCAAACAGGTAATGGAACTCGATGACTTCCTCGTAAAGCTCACCCGGGTGCTCGATACGCGGCGTGACCTGTTCGTCATCGCGCGGACCGACGCGACCGATCCCGACGAGGCGGCGCGGAGGGTGCGCGCCTTTGCCGCGGCCGGCGCCGACGCCGTGCTCATCGACGGCGTCCGCGACCTCGACGTAGTGCGCCGCGTGTCCACGGACCTCGATTGCCCGGTGGTGTTCAACCAGATCGCCGGCGGGAAGTCACCGCGCTGTAGCCTCACGGAGCTGAGCCACGCGGGCGTGACCGCTGCCATCTACAGTACGCCCTGCCTCTTCGCGGCTCAGGCGGCAATCGACGCAGCCCTCGCCGAGCTTGTCGATTCGGATGGCAGGCTCCCGGCGCCGTCGGCGGATCATGTCGGGGTGGCCGACTGTACGCGGGTGCTCGAGGCCAACGCCGTGCGTCGGGACGGCGGTGAGGCGCTGGAGATCGTGAGCGACCCGATCGTCGAGAAGGCGACGGCCTGATGGCGTGGGCTGGATGATACCGCCGCAGGCGCCCGCGGCCGGGCGCCCGCTCTCCCGGGAGGCCACCGAACTGCTCGCTCGCCGTGCGCTCGGCCGAAAGGCGAGCGCGCTTGCGCGGCGCGCCGATCGGTCGCGCGCCCGCCTCACGCCGGCGCAGCAACGCATCTGGCTCCACGACCAGCTCGAAGGTGGAGTGGGATACATCCGCCCCGTGGCATTGCGCATACGAGGGCCGCTTGACGTCGCTGCCCTCGAGTGCGCGCTCGATGCCATCGTTGCGCGGCACGAAGCGTTGCATGCACGTGTCGAGATTGGCGCCGACGGCATTCCGCTCCTCCGAATCGTGGCTCCCGAACCGGTGTCGCTCGATGTCCGCGATGTCGATGACATTTCCTCCGCCGGCTACGTGGATTCCCGCATTCTGGATGAAGCACACCGCGCGTTCGATCTCCGGATCGAGCCACCGATGCGCGTGCGGCTCTTCCGCGCCGGCGCGGCGACCCACGTTTTGCTGGCCGTCTTCCATCATATCGCATTCGATGGCTGGTCTGTCTCGGTCTACCTCCGCGAGCTCGCTGCCGCCTACGCCGCTGCGCGTGACGGGATGGACATCGCGCTAGGCGAGGTTGCGTTCCAGTGCGGCGACCTCGCCGAAATCGCGCCGGACGGTGCGCAGGTCGAGGCGGATCTGGCGTACTGGCGTGCGGCAGTGCAGGGTGTGGACCCGATGTTGGCGCTTCCGCTCGACCACCCCAGGCATGCGCACGAGGTTGGCGACGCCGCGCGCGTGGAGTTCGTGCTCGAGGGCGAGCTCGTGTCTACGCTGCGTAAGCTCAGCCGTGACGAAGGTGTCACGACGTTCATGGTGCTCGCCGCCGGATTTCAGACCCTGCTCGCGCGTCACACGGGACAAGAAGATTTCCTGATCGGCACGCCGATCGCCGGGCGAACCCGCCCCGAGATGGAAAATCTCATCGGCTGCTTCATCAACACGCTCGCGCTGCGCTGCGACCTGACGGGAGCACCGACGTTTCGCGAGGTCCTGCAGCGAGTTCGCCGGACGGCGACCGGCGCGTTTGCCCATCAGGCGCTGCCGTTCGAGGAGGTGGTGAAGCTGCTCGACCGGCCGCCTGACCGGCATGTGCCGACCGGCGTGCAGGTGCTCTTCAACTTTCGGAATCTTCCCGCGGCGACGCCACGCCTCGCCGGCGCGGAGGTCGAGCGGATCGACATCCCGGCCCGCGTCACCATGTTCGACCTCGAGCTGGACGTCACGGACACCGGCACGGACATTCGCGGCACGCTGATCTATCCGGCCTCCCTCATCGGTGCCATGAGCGCGCGAAGACTGGCCGTCCACCTTCGCCGCCTGCTGGAGAGTGCTGCAGCTGATCCCGCCTGCGCGGTCGGAGAGCTGGAAATGATGTCCGACGGAGAGCGCCACGAGCTCCTGAATGAGTTGAGCGGCACCACGGCGCCGGTTCCGGAGCGCGCGTGCATCCACCACCTCATCGCCGAGCAGGCCGCCGCGCATCCCGACGCAGTGGCGGTCACGGGGCCGGCCGGCGACATGACCTTCGCTGCGCTCATGGATCGCGCAGAGACGATTGCGGCCGCACTTCGGGTTTCCGGCGTGCAGCGCGGCGACCGCGTCGGACTGTCCGTCGAGCGCTCGCCCGATCTCATCGCGGCGATGCTCGGCGCGATGATTGCCGGTGCTGCCTATGTCCCGCTCGATCCGGACTATCCGGACGAGCGGATCGCGTTCATGATCGCCGACTCCTCGCTTCGCTGTATCGTGTCCGATGCGGGCTCCAGTGCGCGGCTGGGTGCGGTAACTCGCACTCCGCTGGTGCGGACCGATGAGCTCACATCGTGGGCGCAGGCTAGTCCGGCCGCACCCGGTCCGGCGCTCCAGGACGATGCCGCGTACGTGATCTACACCTCCGGATCGACGGGAACGCCGAAGGGGGCGGTGATCGGGCATCGCGCGCTCGTCGCATTCGCGACGGCGGTCATTCGCGAGCTCGACATCTCCTCATGTGACCGTTTCCTCCAGTTTTCCACGCCCAATTTCGACGCATCAATCATGGAGATCTTCCCGACGCTCGCGGCTGGCGGCGCGGTCGTGTTGCGTGACGCGGCGATGGCCGAGTCGGCCGACGGTTTTCTGGCGGGATGCACCGACTGGAGCGTGACGATGGCCGTGCCGCCGACCGCATTCTGGCACGAGGTCATCGGGACACTCGCCGCCGACGGCAAGCAGTTCGCGCCGTCGCTCCGGCTGATGGCCCCGGGTGGCGAGCGCATGCTGCCCGAGCGGGCTGCGCTCTGGCAGAGCGTCGCACCCGGCGCGACTCTGCTGAACGCGTACGGACCGACGGAAACGACCGTCCATGTGACGAGATATCGCGTGCCCGATGGGTACGCGGCATCGGGAGGCGTTCCGATCGGGCGGCCCATCGCGAACACTCGGCTCTACGTGCTCGATCGAAGCCGCCGGCTGTTGCCGCGGGGCGCGCCGGGCGAGCTCTACATCGGCGGACCGCAGCTCGCCGACGGATACCTCGGCCGTCCGGACCTTACGGCTGAGCGGTTCATCCCGAACCCGTTCGCGCCGGGAGAGCGGCTCTATCGGACCGGTGACCTCGTTCGCTGGAGGAACGACGGCGACCTCGCCTTTTTCGGGCGGCTCGACCGCCAGGTGAAAGTACGCGGCTTCCGCGTTGAAATCGGCGAGGTGGAGTCCGCCCTGTTGGAGGCGGATGGTGTGCAGGAATGCATGGTCGAAGCACGTGAAAGCAACGCCGGGGAGCAGCGGCTGGTTGGCTACGTCGTGCTGAACGACGCGTCCGACGTTTCGGAAACGGTGGCCGCGGTCGCCGCGCAGCTTCGCCGCAAACTTCCGGGCTACATGCTGCCTGCACTCATTCCGGTCCCGCGCATCCCGCGCACGCCGAATGGAAAGCTCGATCGCGCCGCACTTCCCGCCTTGCAACTCCGAACCGATGGTACGGGTGACGCACCCATCGCACCGCGCACCCAGCTCGAGTCCCAGCTGATTGCGATCTGGGAGCGGCTGCTGGAAGTGCATCCGATCGGTATCGGCGACGATTTCTTTCTCATGGGTGGCCACTCGCTGCTCGCGATGCGCATGGTGCACGAAGTCCAGCGGACTTGCGGCTGCGAGCTCCCGCTCAGTGTCCTGTTCGAGCACGCGACGATAGAGGGCATCGCGGCCGAGATCGAGCGAGCCGCCGCGCGCGCGCCGACCGGCGTTCGGACAGTCCTCAACGCCGGCGGCCGCCGGCCGCCTCTCATTTTTCTGCACGGCGACGTGCTCGGTGCAGGCCTCTATTGTCGCGACATCGCGCGGCGGCTCGGGCCAGACCAACCGGTCTATCCCGTCGGGCCGCCGGGCCCGGGCGGGCCGGCGACGATCGAGGCGATGGCCGCCGCCGAGGTCGTGTGGATCCGGGCCGAATTGGGAGGAGCGTGCCGCCTCGCCGGCTTCTGCAACGGAGCCGTCGTAGCGTTCGAGGTCGCTCGCCAGCTGGAGCGGGCCGGCGGGCGGGTGGAGTTCGTATTCATGATTGATGCGCCGGCGCGGAATGTGGGCCTCGAGTGGCTCGATTCGCTGCTGAGAGTTTTGTTCACACCGCCGGATGCAGACGCGAGCCTGTCCCGGCGGGCAGCAGTGTTGCGCCGCGTGGCCGATACAGTCCAGCGCGTCCGGATGTTCTGGTCCAAGCACTGGACCGACAAGCTGCGCGCGGGCGTGCGCCGGTCGTGGTACGTGCTCCGGACCGGGCGATCAATTGCACCTGACGAGTGGGCGGCGGAGCGGAGCCAGGCGCCGCCGCCGCGCGAGCTCGGATTCGTGGGCCGCGCTGTCAATGCGTACGTGCCCGGCTCTTATGGCGGTGATTTGCATGTGGTCGTTTCCACCAGCATGGACGGTGGCGTTCGTGAATTGAGGCGCTGGGAGCAGCGGGCCCGCAACGTCAAAGCGTACGATGCCGGCGTTTCGCATGAGGCAGTGATAACGGATGTCGTTCCGGATTTGCTGCAACGCTGCCTGAGGACGCTGGACCAGCCCGATTCGCCTGCGCACCGCGGCGCCACATGACGAACGCAGTGGAGCGCGATATGACCCCCGTTCTCGTCATTTCGAGCGGCGACGTACACGTGTGGCTCGCTGACCTCGACGCGGTGTCGCTGCCGGATGACGTCCTCGCGCGCGGTCTGTCGGAACAAGAACTCGCGCGCGCCGCTGGATTTCGTCACGACATGCACCGGCGCCGTTACCTGGCCTCGCACGCCTTCCTGCGCCGCGTGCTCGCTCGCTACGTGCGGTCCGGGGTCGCCGCCACGGGAATCGAATTCGAGCGCACGCCGAGCGGGAAGCCGGTAATGGCCGGTCCTGCCGCCGCCGGTCTGCACTTCAGTCTCTCCCATGCCGGGACCTTCGCCGCCTGCGCCGTCGCCGGGCGCGAGGTGGGGATCGACATCGAGCCCGAGCAACTCATGCCTGAGGCGCCCGGAATTGCCGAGCGGATATTCACGCCGGAACGGCTCGCGCGGTGGCAGGGTGAATCCGGACAGAGCCGCGCTGCATCGCTGCTGGTGGGCTGGACCCAATTCGAAGCGCTCGCCAAGGCGCAGGGCGGGGGGCTCATCGATCCGCCCGCGCGCATCGCGATGGACTCGGGGTGTGACTGCTGGAACAGCGTGCACGACCGCAGGGCGGAGTGGTCGGTGTTGTCATTCCGGGGAGACAACCGGGCCGTGGTGAGCGTGGCGGTAGCGGGCGCGCCCGGCCGCCTCCGAGAGCCGGCTGCACATCGCGGTTGAGAGGTACCTCGAGCAGATCACGATCGAGGCGGCGACGATGGCGTCGATCGCGCGCGGCATGATGCTGCTCTGAAGTAACGCCGCGCAACTGACAGTCGCTGGAGCGCGCCCCGCATCGCTGTCGATGCGGGGCGTCGGCATTTGCGGAAACTCCCGCGGTGACGGCAAGCGGGTTGCCAGTCCGAATCGTCGATACTATGATATGTATAGTTGGTATACTTAAGTAAGGACTCTCCGAACCATGACCGATTACCGCCGCGCGTGCTGCTCCAGCTTCCACCGTGCCGTCGAGCTTGTGGGCCGCCGGTGGACTGGCGTGCTCCTGTACGTGCTGGCCGAGGGGCCAACCCGCTTCGTCGAAATTACCGCGCGCCTGCCCGATATCACGCCCCGCATGCTCACCGAACGACTGCGTGAGCTCGAGCTCGAGGGAATCGTCGAACGCTCGGTGCTGCCGGAGAGTCCGCCGCGCGTGGAGTATTCGCTCACCCGGAAGGGTCGCGAGCTGACGAAGGCGCTTCAGGGAATTGCAACGTGGGCCAAGCGGTGGATCCCGAGCGACTCGTGTGTTGGTGAACATTCCATTCCCAGGGACTGACGAGTGAACAAGACGAGCAGGCAGGGCCGGCGTGTGGCACATCGAATGTTGATCGGAGCGGTGCTGACCCTCGTGGCGGGGTGCAAGAAGGACTCGCCGCCTCCGGCGCCGCCGCCGGCGGAAGTTGGCGTGGTAACGGTGAGCCCGGCCGAAGTGCCGGTCGCTTACGAGTTCAGCGGCGAGGTGCAGCCGTTCCGCCGAGTGGAAGTGCGATCGCGGATCGACGGTATCATTGAAGCCCGTCCGTTCACTGAAGGCCAGGTCGTAAAGGCCGGCCAGGTGCTGTACCGGATCGATCCAGTGCGCACCAATGCCGCGTACCTGAGTGCGCGCGCCCGCGCGGACAATGCGCGCCGCACGCTGGACCGTCTTCAGCCGCTGCTCGCTGAACGCGCGGTCGCGCAGCAGGATGTGGACAACGCGCGCGCCGATCGCGCCGCCGCGGACGCCTCGCTCGCGGAGGCGCGCAAGAACTACGAGGACACGAACGTGCGCGCCGAGATTACCGGGCGCGTCGGTCGCGCGCTGCTCGAGAAGGGTGCACGCGTGAGCGGATCATCGGACCTGCTGACCACCATCGACGTCACTGATCCTGTCTACGTTGTCTTCCGCCCGTCCACGCAGCAGTTGCTCGCGTGGCGGCAGAATCCGCGCGCGAGCGCACTGCTGCAGCCGGGTAGCGCGCTCGAAGTGCAGGTGACGCTGTCGGACGGCACGGTCCTTCCGCGCACCGCACGCATCGACTTCGTGGCCCCGTCACTCGACCCGGCCACCGGTACTCAGGAATTCCGCGCGAAATTTCCCAACGCTGACCACATGCTCACCGCTGGACAGTTCGTGCGCGTGCGTCTCGTGGGATTCACGCGGGACAGCGCGCTCACCGTGCCGCAGCGCGCGGTGCAGCAAGCGCTCGGGCGCCAGTTCGTGTACGTCGTCGGTCCGGGCGATACCGTGCAGATGCGCGACGTCGAGCCTGGCCAGTGGAGCGGCCACGAGTGGATCATGAACAAGGGCTTGAATCCGGGTGACCGGGTGATCGTGGATGGCGCCCAGAAAACCGGGCCAGGACGTCTCGTTCATCCGATAGCACTCGCCGACACCGCCGCGGCCCGCTCGTGAGCGCGCATCCGCCGGTTCCCGCCGAGACAACGGGGCCCGGCGGTGAGCCGGAAATTCGCTACTTTTTCATTCGGCGGCCGGTACTTGCGGCGGTGATCTCCATCGTGATCACGCTGCTCGGCATCTTCGCCATCCAGTTGCTGCCGATCTCCCGATACCCCCAGATCACGCCGCCCGCCATCACCGTCACGGCGGTCTATCCAGGCGCCACCGCCGAGGCGGTGGCAGAGGCGGTGGCGGCGCCGATCGAGCAGCGGCTGTCCGGCCTGCAGGGCCTGCTCTATTTCTCCTCGGCCAACTCGAGCGATGGCGTGATGACGCTGCAAGTGTACTTCGACGTCTCGCGCAGCCAGGACCTCGCGGCCGTGGATGTGCAGAACGCCGTCCAGCTCGCCACGCCGCAGTTGCCGGATGCCGTTCGCCAGAACGGCATCACGATTCTGAAAGCGAATTCGGATATTCTCGCGGTCGCCGCGCTCACCGCCACCGATTCGACGTACGACGCGACGTACCTCACGAATTACATGAAGCTCTACATCGAGGACGAGATCAAGCGCGTGCCCGGCATCGGCAACGCGAACGTCTTTGCGGGGCTTCAGTTCGCGATGCTACTGCAGCTCGATCCTGATCGCATGGCGCAGCTCGGCATTACCGTGGGCGATGTGCAGGCCGCCGTGCGCGAGCAGAATGCCACCAACCCGGCCGGTCGGCTCGGTCGTGAGCCCGCGCCGGCCGGCACCGAGCTCACGCTGCCGGTGACGACGCTCGGGCGCCTGCAGACCGTGGAGCAATTCGACAATATCGTTGTGCGCGCCAAGGCTGACGGCAGCCTCATCCGGCTGCGCGACATCGGTCATGCGAAGCTGGGGGCGCAGAACTACGACCTCGCGGGCCGCCTCAACGGCAGCCCGACCGCGTTTATGCTGCTCTACCTGCGGCCCGGCGCCAACGCGCTTGCGGTCAGGAAAGCGGTTACGGCGCGATTGGACGAGCTCTCTCACGCTTTTCCGCCGGGTGTGACGTACAAGATCCCGTTCGACACCACGCCGTTCGTCACGGCGTCAATCACCGAAGTCCTGCACACGCTGGTCGAAGCGATGGTTCTGGTGACGCTGGTCGTCTTCCTGTTCCTGCAGAGCTGGCGCGCGACGCTGATTCCTATGCTCGCGGTGCCGGTGAGCGTTGTGGGCACGTTCCTCGGTTTGCTGGCGTTGGGATTCACCATCAACGTGCTCACGCTGTTCGGGCTCGTGCTCGCGATTGGTATCGTGGTCGACGACGCGATCGTGGTGATTGAGAACGTCGAACGCATCATGGAAACGGAGAAACTCTCGGCGCGTCACGCCGCCGACAAGGCGATCAGGCAGGTGGCCGGCGCACTGGTCGCGATCGTGCTGGTCCTGTGCGCGGTGTTCCTTCCGATCGCATTCCTTGGCGGCGTGACCGGCGTGATGTTCAAGCAGTTCGCCATCACGATCGTGATCGCCGTGGTACTCTCCGGCATCGTCGCGCTGACGCTCACACCGGCGCTCTGCGCCATGTTGCTCAAGGAATCGGTCGACGTCCACCAGGGCGGCTTCTTCGGTGCCTTCAACCGCGGCTTTGCCCGCATCACGCGCCGGTACACCGGCGCGGTCGAAAGCGTGCTCGGCCGGCCCAAGGCGTGGGTTGCGGCGTTCGTGGTCATGATCGTGCTGACGGGGCTTCTCTGGCGCCGGACACCCACGGCGTTCGTGCCGACGGAGGACAAGGGCTACTTCGCGATCGCGCTCCAGTTGCCCGACGCGGCGTCGCTCCAGCGCACGCGTGCGGTGGTCGAGCGCGTAGAAGGCATGCTCCGGCGCGAGCGCGCGGTGCGGAATGTTGTCGCGTTTGCCGGGCTCGACATTCTGAGCCGCTCGAACCAGCCGAACGGTGCCACGATCTTCGTCAGCCTGCTGCCCTGGGACGAGCGCGGCAAGACGGAGTCGATCGAGGCCCTTACCGGCCGGCTCAACGGCCAGTTGTTCGGCATGCGCGACGCGGTCGGCTTTGCCTTCAACCTGCCGGAGATTCCCGGTCTCGGGGCCACGGCCGGCGTCGAGTTCAACCTGCAGGCGCGTGGCGGCCAGGATGTGCGTGCGTTCGCGGGGCAAGTGCAGGCGTTCACCGCCGCCGCCAATCAGTTGCCGGCTGCTGCGGGACTGCAGGCGAATTTCCGCGCAAACGTGCCGCAGGTCTATCTCGATGTCGATCGTGAAATGGTGAAAGCGCGCGGCGTGAGTCTCACGGAGCTGTACGGTACGCTCCAATCGCTGTTGTCGACACTCTACGTCAACGACTTCAACATCTACGGCCGCACCTATCGTGTGCAGATCGAGGCGGAGTCGCGATTCCGGCAGACGCCGGAGGACATCGGCCGCCTGTACGTGCGGGACAAGGCCGGCGAGATGCTGCCGGTATCATCACTCGTGCGGCCGCAGTTCCGGAGCGGGCCCACGTTGGTCACGCGGTTCAACGGCTTTACGTCGGCGCTCTTCACCGGCGTGCCGAAGCCGGGCCGCAGCTCCGGCGAGCTGCTCGGTGAAACGCAGCAGCTCATGGCCAACCGCTTCGCGGGCGAAGGCCTCGGCATCGCGTACTCCGGCCAGTCGTATCAGGAACAGGTGTCGAGCGGGCAGGGCGGACTGGTCTTTGCGCTCGGCCTCATCATCGTATTCCTCGTGCTCGCGGCGCAGTACGAGAGCTGGTCGATGCCCTTCGCCGTGCTGCTCGGCGTGCCGTTCGGCGTGATGGGTGCGCTGGTCGGTATCTGGGGGCGCGGGCAGCCGAGTGACGTGTACTTCCAGGTGGCGCTGATTACGGTCGTCGGCCTCGCGGCGAAGAATGCCATTCTGATCGTGGAATTTGCGACCGAGCTGCGCCAGCGTGGTCTGTCGATCAGGGAGGCGGCAGTGGAAGCGGCGCGCGAGCGCTTCCGCCCGATTCTCATGACGTCGTTTGCGTTCATCCTCGGCGTGGCGCCGCTCGTCGTCGCCGGCGGCGCTGGCGCGGCGAGCCGTCACTCGATCGGGACGGGCGTGTTCTTCGGCATGCTGGCGGCGACGCTCGTCGGTGTGTTCTTCATTCCGCTCTTCTTCCGGGT
>JBDTQV010000039.1:0-11526 GCA_039932015.1 Gemmatimonadota bacterium
ACTGCACCGCGTTCATCATGTCGAAGATCGGCAGGTACATCGCCACCACCATGCCACCGACGATCACACCCAGCACCACGATCATCACCGGCTCCATCAGCGACAGCAGCGAGCCCACCGCCACGTCCACTTCCTCGTCGTAGAAATCAGCGATCTTGGTCAGCATCTCGTCGAGACCGCCGGTCTGCTCGCCGACCGCGATCATCGAGATCACCATGGGCGGGAAGACCTTCGAACGCTCGAGCGGCGCCGCGATCGTTTCACCGCCGGCAATCGACGAGCGCGACTCCATGACCGCATCGTGTACCACGCGATTGCCCGACGTCTTGGCCGTGATTTCGAGGCCATCGAGAATCGACACGCCCGAGCTGATGAGCGTGCCCAGTGTGCGGGTGAAGCGCGACACCGCCGACTTCCGCAGCATGTCGCCGAGCACCGGTGCCCGCAGCATGAGCGAGTCGATGTTCTTCTGGCCCACCGACGTGGCGTAGTACCGCTTGAGCACGAACACGGCACCGGCAATCACGCCGATGATGGCCCACCAGAACCCGATCAGGATGTTCGACATGCCGATGACCACGCGCGTCGGCAGCGGCAGCTCGAGATTGACCGAGGCAAACATCGCCTGGAACGTCGGAATCACGAAGATCAGGAGCACCGTGACCGCGATGCCGGCGACACTGAAGATCACCGACGGATAGATCATCGCGCTCTTCACCTTCCGGACCAGCGCGTCGTTCTTTTCGAGAAACGTGGCCAAACGAAGCAGGATGGTGTCGAGAATACCACCGGCTTCACCGGCTGCCACCATGTTGACGTACAGGCCGGAGAACGCCTTGGGGTGCTTGGCGAAGGAGTCCGCGAGCGTATTGCCGCTCTCGACATCGTACACCACCGCGCGCGTGACATCCGCGAGCGACTTGTTTTCGGTCTGCTGCGCGAGAATCGTCAGCGACTGTACCAGCGGAAGACCGGCATTGATCATCGTCGCGAACTGCCGCGTGAAGATGACGATGTCGCGGGTCTTGATCCTCTTGCCGCCGCCGAAGTTCAGCTTGATGGCCTTGGGTGCCTCGCGCACGTTGACGAGGATCATGCGGTTCTTCCGCAGATACGCCGTCACATCGTCGCGCGACGCGACCTCGACCTGGCCCTTCTGAATCTGGCCGCTCGTTGCGTTGCGCGCGGTATACTCGAACATCGGCATGGTGTCGATCTCCTGAAAGTGTCTCCGCCCCGCTGCTACAACTCTTCGGCGCTACCGCCGCTGCGTCCTACCGCTTCCCCGCCATCGCCCGGCCGTTCTTGTCCACGCTCCCCATCTCCTGCTCCTCGACCGGCTTCTCGCCGATCATCCGCAGGAACTCGTTCGGATCGGACGAGACACGCAGACATTCGTCCTGCGTCACTTCCCGGCTGACGTAGAGCTGGTAGAGCGAGTCGTTCATCGTCTGCATGCCGAACTTCTTGCCCGACTGCATGGCAGAGTAGATCTGGTGAATCTTGTCGTCACGGATGAGCGCGCGGATCGCAGGCGTCGCGACCATGATCTCGGATGCCATGCAACGGCCGCGGCCGCGCGCCTTCTGTAGCAGCGTCTGCGTGAGCACGCCCTCGAGCACGAAGGCGAGCTGCGCCCGAACCTGCGACTGCTGATTGGACGGGAAGACGTCGATGATGCGATTGATCGACTCGGCCGCCGAATTGGTATGCAGCGTGGCGAGCGCCAGGTGGCCCGTTTCCGCGATGGTGAGCGCGGAGGAAATCGTGTCCAGGTCACGCATTTCGCCGACGAGGATGACGTCCGGATCTTCACGCAGAGCGTACTTGAGCGCCGTGCTGAAGCTCTTCGTGTCGGTGCCGACTTCGCGCTGGTTGACGATGCACGAATGGTGGCGATGGATGAACTCGATCGGATCTTCGACCGTGATGATGTGGCCCTTCCGCTCCTTGTTGATCTTGTCGATGATCGCGGCGAGCGTCGTCGACTTGCCGGACCCGGTGGGACCCGTCACCAGGATGAGTCCGCGCGGGCGCTCGGCCAGCTTGGCGACGACCGGCGGCAGCCCGAGGTCCTGGAAGGTTCGCACATTGAAGGGAATCATGCGGATCACCATGGCGACACAGCCACGCTGCTTGAAGCAGTTGCCGCGAAAGCGGGCCAGGTTCTGAATACCGAAGCTGAAGTCCAGCTCGTCTTCGGTCTCGAATCGCTTTTTCTGATTTTCGGTGAGCACGGAGTACGCGAGCTGCAGCGTATCCTTGGGCGTCAGGATCTCGGTGACCGCGCTGTTGGTGATGTCGCCATCCACGCGGAGCTTGGGACGCTCGCCGGCGGTGATGTGCAGGTCGGACGCCTCGCGCTCGATCATTTCTTCGAGCAGGGCGCGCAGGTTGAAGCTCATTCCGCGGTCTCCTTGACGATTTCCTCGAGGGTGGTGACGCCCCTGGACGCCTTCACGATGCCGTCCATCCGGAGGGTCAACATCCCCTCGGCGACGGCCTGGTCCCGCATTTCAGCAACCGATGCGCCGCGGAGAACCATGCGGCGCAGCTCCGGCGTCATCGACATCACTTCGTACAGGCCGGCGCGCCCCTTGTAGCCGAGGCCGCCGCAGGTGTCGCAGCCCTTGCCCTTCATGAACTTGATCCGGCGCATAGCGTCAAGATCCGTGCCCAGCGAGGCGAGCTCCGGCTCATTGTACGTCGCCGGCGCCTTGCAATCCTTGCAGATGCGGCGCACAAGACGTTGCGCGACGACGAGGTTCACCGCACTTGCGACGTTGAACGCCTCGATGCCCATGTCGATCATACGGGTGATCGTGCTCGGCGCGTCGTTGGTGTGCAGGGTCGAGAGCACGAGGTGGCCGGTGAGCGCGGCCTTGATGGCGATGCCGCCCGTTTCGAGGTCTCGAATTTCTCCGACCATGATGATGTTCGGGTCCTGCCGCAGGAACGCCTTCAGTGCGGCGGAGAACGTCATCCCGATTTCATTGCGGACGAGCACCTGGTTGATGCCCATCAGATTGTATTCGACCGGATCCTCCGCCGTCATGATGTTCACTTCGACGGTGTTGATCCGCGACAGTGCCGAGTAGAGTGTCGTCGTCTTGCCGGAGCCGGTCGGGCCGGTGACGAGGACCATGCCGTACGGGTTCAGAATCGCCTTCATCAGGTCGGCTTCGGCCTTGGGCTCGAAGCCGAACTTCTGCAGATCGAGCGTCAGGTTGCCCTTGTCGAGAATACGAAGCACGATCTTCTCGCCGAACAGCACGGGCAGCGTCGACACACGGAAGTCGATCACCTTGTTGGCCATCTTCATCTTGAGCCGGCCGTCCTGCGGTACCCGGCGCTCGGCGATGTTGAGCTGCGAAAGAATCTTGATGCGCGACGTGAGCGCCGCCTTCATCTTCATCGGCGGCTTCATGATCTCGACGAGCGCACCATCGATGCGGTAGCGAATCCGCATCTCGTGCTCGAACGGCTCGATGTGGATGTCGCTGGCTCCGCGGCGGACCGCGTCTGTGAGCACGCCGTTGATGAGTTTGACCACCGGGGCATCATCGATCTGCGCCTGGCTTGCGTTCTCGTCCTCCTGCTCCTCGACGACCTCGACGTCGTCCTCGCCCATTTCCTCCATGTCACGCAGGAGGTTGGTGAGCTTCTCCTGGTCGGCGGCCGATGCGTCGTAGTGCTTTTCGATCAGCGCACGCAGCGTGAACTCGCCGGCAATGACGGGGAAGAGATCGTAGCGCGTGATGAACTTCAGATCTTCCAGCAGGCCGAGATCGGTCGGATCGGCCATGGCGACGGTGAGCGTACGGCCTTCGCGCTTGAGCGGCAGCACGACGCTCTTCACCGCCATGTCACTCGGAATCAGCTTGAGGATTTTCTGATCGACTTCGAACCGCGACAGATCGACCGCGGGCATCCGGTATTGCCGTGCGAGCAGCTTCGTGATCTCGATCTCGGGCACCATGCCGAGCTTCACGAGCACGTAGCCGAGGCGATGCTTGCTGGTTTTCTGGTCGGCCTGCGCCTGCGAGAGCTGCTCGCGGGTGATCAGCCCTTCCTGCACCAGGATTTGCCCGAGCCGATCGCTCGCAGCCGCAACGGCAGTCGCCATGGTCTCGTCACGTAGACGGTTGTAGAAGGAGAGATTCCGCCGTTCGGTTAGCCAGAATCGGGCCAGCCTCCGCAACCTTTAGCGCGTGACCGCCAGACCTTGCAGCCGCCCCACCAGCGTGGGCCCGAATCCAGGTAGCCGCGCCAGCTCACCGACACCACCGAACCGGCCGGCACTATCCCTATATGCGACTATGGCTTTGGCCTTGGCGGGGCCGATTCCGGGCAGCGCTTCCAGCTGCACTGCCGTCGCCCCATTCAGGTCGAGGGGTGAGGCAGAAAGTTGCGCGGCGGCGAGGCTTGACACCGCGCCGTCCGGCCCCCGCGGCGGTGCGGAGAACTGCACATGGTCTGTCAGACCGCGGAGGAGCGCGGGACCGATCCCGGGGACTCGGTCGAGCCCCTCGAGGCCGCCAAATGGGCCGTGGGCTTCACGATCGGCGACGATGGCACGTGCCAGCGCGAGCCCGACCCGGGGGAGCCGGGCAAGCTCAGGTACGGTGGCGCGGTCGGCATCGATTCGCTCGCCGGCTGCGAGCGGCCGGGCAACCTGCACGGCGCTGTCGCGGTGCGCCAAGGGGGCGCCTGACCTGGAATCGGCCAGCAGGCGCACCGAGCCGGGGGCCTCGCCCGGATGGGTAAGGAAGTAGCGGACCGCCTGCCCGCCCACCGCGAGAGCGAGCAACAGGAGGATGGCGCGATGCTCCGAGGGCATGAATCAACGGTGGGGCGGAATGGGCGGGAGGAAGGGACCGCACGGGCGCGGGCAGGGCCCGAATCAGGCGGGAATCCTCGCGGAGCGCCTGCCTAGGGTTTGGCCAGACGGATGAGCGCCATGGCAACGTCGCCGACCGCGCCCAGGCTGGCCGCACTCACCTTGTCGACGGTATCCTCGCCGGTGTGCCAATACGGGTAGTCGAAGTCGACCACGTCCACGGCCCTGATGCCCGCCTGTTGCAGCTCGATGTGATCGTCGGTGAGCGGAGTGCCCTGCGCGTTGACGAAGATGCTCGAATGTCCGACCCGTCGTGCCGTCTCCCAGATCATGTCCATCACGTCCGGCGCGGCGATGACCGAATTGGGCTCCTGCTTGATGGTGAGATCGCTGTCTCCCACCATGTCGAACAGAACTGCATAACCCGGCTTTGAGCCGGCCACCTGATGCGCGGCGTAGTAGCGGCTGCCGATGAGAACGTCTTTCGGTTCCTTCTCGAAATCCGCGTAGTCTTCGCCATCGACAAACAGCAGGTCGACGCCAATGCCGGGCGGTGCGCGCTTGAGCAAATCGGCAACGCCCAGCAGCACGGCAACTCCCGATGCGCCGTCATTGGCGCCGGGCACCTGCGTGGCGCGTACCTTGGCGTTCGGACCATCCGAGTACGGCCGGGTGTCCCAGTGTGCAAGGAAGAGGATGCGGGTCTGGGCGCCAGGCCGGAAGCGCGCGATGAAATTGGTGAGTGCCAGGGAATCGCCACGCGCGGTCAGATGGGTCCACTGCTGTACCACCAGCGTATCTGCGCGGGCGCGGAGCAGGCTGTCGAGCCACGCCACCTCGCGCCGGTGCCCATCGGTATTCGGCACGCGCGGTCCGAACCCGACCTGCGTCGCGACATCGCGCAGCGCGGCGGCGCCATCGAACTCGCGCGGTGGCGGCGACGACGTGTCACGGCACGCGGCACATGCGACGGCGACGATGGCGAGTGCGGCGCGCGGACGCGACAGCATGAGTGCTCCTGGCCCGGCATTGGCCGGCGTTCAGCGATAGTCGCCCGCGAATAGCGACAGGGAGAGCGAAACGAGAAGGTACAGGTTCCCGGTCTTCCGGTCGAGGTGGCGGGCATCGTCGACCTTGTAGCCGAGGTCGACCGATCCGGTGAGGGTCTTGAGCACGTCGGTCCGGAGAGAACCGCGGACCTCCTGGCTGCGTACATCGGATATCGGAAGGCACTCGACCTCGCCGAGACGCTGAAGGCAGGTGAGCGCCGTCCGGCGAGTGTATGCGAGGCTCGACTGCATCGCCTTCCGCGATCGGCTGAGGCTACGGGGAAGTCGGAGCGTGTAATTGAAGGTGCCGGTCATATCACCCTGATCCGACCGGCGGTCGGTGCCGTTGTCGACCTGATTCTGCGTCAGTGACGAGAGGCGGGCCGAGAACTGCATTCCGTTCCGGAGACCGATACGCGCGTCGGGCGTGAAGTTGCTCGACCGGATGAGACTGGTGGCCGCCACACCTTCGTCGACGGCGGGTTGCGTGGAGGTGCCTGAGCGCTGCCGAAATGTCGCACCCAATTCGAAAAGTGCGATGGGCCCGCCGCGGAAGGTTCGGTTCCACCGCGCCGTCCCGACCGGCCACTCCTTCTGCACCGTCTGGGTTCGCAACAGTCCGGTGCCGACTGCCTGGTAATACGATGCATCCGTGAGGCTGTATTGCAGCGTGAAGTTCACGCCGAACGGCAGATCCGCTCCGGAGGAGAGCGTGTTGGTGTGGACGTCGCTGGCGCCGATCGCGCCGGTACCTTTCTGCGACAAAAAATTGTCGAGCCCGCCGATCGCGAACTGATACCGCAGTGTCGGCTCGAACGCGGCGAGATCGTACGTCGAAGTCCGGGTAGTTCGGCTGCTCAGGTCGAGCGGGCGGATCCGGGCGAGACGCGAGACGACGCGGCTGCTGTCGCCCAGGATCAACCGACCGAGGCGCACGAGATCCACCGACGCGCCAAGCTCGCGCGCCTGCGAGTTGTTGAGCGTCTGTGGAAGAATGAACGCACCCGCCGAATCTTCTCCGAGCCGGACCGGCGGGCGGCTCGTGAAGGTGCGCGAGAGCACGAAACCGCTGCTGGCGATGTATCGCGGCTGCAGCCACGTGGAGAGTCGCGGCACGAGCGCCGCCTGCGTCGTGAGGTTCCGATCCCGTTCGACGCCGGCGTCGAGACCCAGGAAGCTCCGGCGCGACACACCCGCAAGGCGTCCGATGGGTGTGGAGTCCGAATAGTTGCGCAGGTCCCGCGTGCTCGCGAGGTCCGCCGACATCGTGAGCATCCCGAGGGGCTGCCAGGTCAGGCCGCCGCTGTTCCGCCAGAGCTGTGAGAGGGAGATCGTGGGTGTCAACAGCGTGTCGATCACGCGGCGCACAGGCACCAGGTACGCGATCGACAGTGCTTCATCGTGCGTGAGGCCGCTCGCGAGGCGCAGGCTGGTGGGCGCGAGGCTGATCCGCGGATTGCGCAGTGCCTTGCCGATCTCGCTCTTCTGCAGCCACGCCGGCAGGTGGCCGATCAGTCCGCCGGTCGGCAAACGCGGGCCGGTCCGTTGCAGCACGAGGTTGTAGTCGGCCCGATAGCTCGAGTTGGACCCATCGACATTGTTGAGCTCGGTCACGGAGTGACCGCGGGTCACCGATCCGGCCAGCGAGAGCGGATCGAGAAAACCTTTCGAGAGCCAGCTCCGGCCGCGGGTGGTGCGCCGGATCTGCACCGAATACGTGGCGCTCCAGCCTTCCGGGCGGCGCAGGCCCGCCAGATCCTGGCCCCGAAGATCGGTGCCCGAGAGCAGCTGCGGATCGACGCTTGAGCGGGCGTAGGTCACGGTGGCGGGAATGGCGAGTCCGAGTGACGGCGGAAGGAAGCGATCGAGGCGCCAGTTGGTGTTGAGCGCCATCGTGTTCGTACTCTGGTAGGTCGGCGTCTCGGCCAGCTGGCGGAACTGGCCGCTGCGGCTGATATATGACAGCGCGACATCGCCGACATCGGCCGCGATGAGACGGCCATCGAGGGCGATGGCCCGGCCGGTGCTGGACACCGGGCTCGCGAGGCGGATGTCATCGATCCACAGTTCCGCCTCGGGCAATGCGCCATGATCGGCGGCGCGATAGATGCCGGCCGCCACTTCCTGAATGGCGGCAAGATTGGGCGGATTCACTCCCGGATTCCCGACGTTCACGACGTACCCACCCTCGCACGCGACGTACGCCTGCGGGTTGGTGCTGCCACATGCGGCCGCCCCGCTCGGAGCGTCTCCCCTGAGCCAGCGCCCTTCCACCTCGGCCCGGAGCCGGCGCCAGACGGAGAGATCGACGACGAGCTCGGGCTCCCAGTCGGTGGTCCGCGCGGGCGCATGATACAGGTAGAAGTTGTCGGGGTCGCTGCCGACCTTTATGAAGGCTTCGACGTCGCCGCTCTCCCAACCGGCGCCGCGCCCGCGCGCCCACACGCGGAGCTCATTGTAGTTGAGCAGGTTCTGCGAGCCGGCGGGAAACCGCAGGTAGCCCTCGGCACGCTCGCCCAGCGTGAGCCCGCGTCCGATGATGCGCAGCGATTTCTCGTTGATCTGCTGGCCCAGTGCCTCCTGGCCGACATCCCGGCGCGCCGTCGCGTTGACGACGCCCGGCGGCGATGTGTAACCAAGGTCCAGCTTGTTCTCGGTCGAGACGATCGACACGACCACTTCGCCGACACCGGAACCCAGGGCACCGTCGAAGCCCGCAACCGGCGTTTCGGTCCGGCGGACCCATGGCGCGCCAACGAAGCGCATGCGGGCGAACGCGAAGCGGCCGACGACATCCGGGCGTCCACCGTCGTTGGCGCCGACGACCGTGACACGCAGCTGTTTGACGAGCCGGATGTTCGGCGTGCCGATCGCGATCGCATTCGCCGTGCGGAGCGGCACGCGGTACAGCGTCCAGCCGGCCTCCCGCCCGCTCTGGCCGACGACCCGGCGGCCGCGATCCGGCACCTTGAACTGGTTCGACGCGAGGGGGACGATGTATCGGTAGACATTGTCGTTCCCACCGGTGGCATTCAGCTGCAGATCGCCGTCGAGATCTTCGGTATCGGCGTGTCCGTTTCCGTTGGTGCATCGGCTGCTGAGATCTCCCCAGGGAAAGACCGACAGCACCGAGCTGAGCTGGGCCACACACAGGGCCGGAAACCGTTCGACCAGGTCCTCGTTGGTTATCAGTGAATCAGGCCGGTCGCCGAGAATGCCGTTGTCATCGAGCTCCGCGTTGAAGATGCCGGTCCGCGAACGTTCGGTGTCGAGCCGACCGAGTCCGACGTACTGTCGCCCCGAGTACGTCGTATCGGAGCCGCTCGCGGTGCGCGCCAGCGGCGCGAGCGCAACAGCGTCCTCGTCAACGCTGCCAAGGTCGAACACGAGCTGAGTGCCGGCGGAATCCGCACTGTGGTTCTCGGGCTGGTAGACCCAGAACTCGAGGAATTCAGATTTCGACAGGTCTAGGCCGGTCGTACTCAGCGCCGTCACCATGGAGCGCCAGCGCGGACGGTTCGGCCGTTCGGGCTGGCTCCACCGGGAATGATTGTTGTTCTGCACCAGCCCGCCCGCGGTATCCGCGTGCAGCGTCATGAACATCGTGGTTTCGAACTGGTCGCCCGACCCGGCAAACTTGAAGAACGAGTCGATGTCCTGCGGCCGGATGGTGACCAGCTTGCCCGACGCGTCCGGAACGGCGTTCTGCCAGGTGAGCTGCACGGCGTCGGCCAGATCGAACGAGGCTCCAAGAATCGCCTCGAGACCATCGGTGCGCTGCGGCCTGCTGCCGACTCCCCAGAGCAGCTCGTTCATCGTCACAGGAGTGCTGGCGTCACCTTCGAAGCTCTCGAGATAAGCGGCGCCGGAGCGGTTCGGGTCCGGCCGCGAGAACGCCACCTCGGCGTTCACATCGAACAGCGAGGGCGCGGTAGATGATTTCGATGTAATGCTGTTGAGCGCTCGTGTCACCCACAGCGGCTTGAAGTGCAGCTCGGTGTTCACGCCGGCGAGCAAATTGGCCCTGGCCTCGAAGCCAAGTTGCGGCCGATTGAATGCCGTGGCCTCGCGCTGCATGAGCCCGACGAAATTGATGGCGCCGACGTCGCCGAGTGCATACCGGGAGGTGAAGCCGAGAATCGACGTTGGGGCGATGGCAAACGCATCCTGCTGCTCGAATTTGGCGGATACCTGCGCGGAGCCGCTGCCGAATAGCGCGGATGGATTGAGAAAAGTGACCCGACCCGTCGCGTAGTCGATCGAGTAATCCGACCCGCGCTCGAGCGTTCGGCCGCCGATGGTCAGCTCCTCGCTGCCTTCCCTGATCTGCGCCGCATTGAGCACAAGGGTGGAGCGATCGCCGCCGCTGCTGGCGTTGTACTGAAGCCGGATCTGAAACCGGGACGGCGGGCCCTGACTGAGCAGCAGATACTGGGGCGTCCGATACAGCGAGTCGGAGCGCTCTCCCGGTGCCAGCCCGGGTGTGTCCGAGAACGGCTGGAGCGATGGAAAGATGACGTACGCCTCTTTCACCGTCTGGGTCGCGGCAGGGTCACGGGCCCGCGGAAAGAGCCGGTTTTCGGCGTCGAACACATTCGCGTCGGTGGGCACCGACAGGCCAAACAGCGACAGGTAAGTAGAGGCGCCGCCGCTCGGCCGCTCGGATCGATTGAGCGAGACCGTTACTCGCAGCGACGGCAGTTCGAGATCGCTGCCGGCGATCCGGTAGATCTGACGCATCTCGTGGAGGAACGTCGCACTGTTCGGATCCTGGTTGGGACGGGTGATCAGCTCGAGCGAGTCCACCGCCTGGGGATTGTCCTGGCTCGGAAAGGTGCCGAACGTGGTGCCGCCCGCAGTCGTGTAGCTGACCGCCAGGTAGTCACTCGGATCGAGTTTCGAGGCGAGGGTGAACCAGGTTCCGGCCCGGTCGAGATAGTAGTCGGTGCCCTGAATCAGCAGCCGCCACCGAGCGCCTTCGTCCGGCGTTCGCCCGCCGATGACCTGCGTCGTGTCGGCCGGGTTGTCGTGATTCCGGGCAAAGGCGCCGAGCCCCGCGAGGTTGGGGTCGATCCCGTTCCGAACGAGGCCCGCACGATACTGATAGACGCGGACCTGCACCGGCCGGCGGGCGGCCGGCACCTGGGCGACATCGAGGTTGAGGATGTCGACTCGCGGGTACGACGGAAACAGCCGGGGGTCGATCACCCAGAAGAAACGGCCGCTTTCGTAGTCGAGATCGCGAACCTGCCGATCCTGCGGCTGGCTCGATTGCGACCCACCCATGGTGTAGGTGCGGTGCGCGAGCGCGCTGCCTTTCTGCGTGGCCGCAAGCGCCTGAAACTGCAACGCGCCAACCTCGAAAGTGGCGTTGACGCCGAAATTGTTTGACGGAATGGCAGCGGTGAGAAACCGGCTCGGCGGCGGGCGGAAGGTGACCGTGCCGACTTCTACCCGCCGGACGACCTCGTCCTCGAGCCCCTGGTAGTAAACCTGAATGTTGTTGTTGGCGCCGAAATCCCGCTCGGAATCATAGTCCACGTTCACGTGCACCCGCTGCCCGATCACGCCACTCGAGCGGGCGTTGATCCGATTCTCGAGTTGCGGCGGCTTGATGCCGCCCCGGCACCCCGACGT
>JBDTQV010000040.1:0-11496 GCA_039932015.1 Gemmatimonadota bacterium
ATCTTCGACAGCAGGTGGAGCTCGGCGGTGCGGAGGTCGTGCTCAGCCGACCGTTTGAGTCCGGTTCCGGGCCGGCCGACCACATCGTTGCGACCGAGGTCGCGCCCGCAGCCGCGCCCGCGCCAGCATCATCAGGAGCCGAGATGGCCCCCAGCAGGGACGCCGCACCCGGCGGCGGAAAATGGCGCAAGGGTGCGCCGCCGATTCCGGGCCCCGGACTCACCATCGATCCGCCGCCGATGGAGGCGCTCGACGAGCTCGGCCGCATGTCGCTCGACGAGGTGGCCGAGCGCATCCGAACGACCGACTGCTGCCAGACGCTGTGTCCCAAGCGAACGAATGCGGTCCCTGGCGACGGCAATCCGCGTGCGCGCCTAGTGCTCGTCGGCGAAGCGCCGGGTGCCACCGAGGACGCGCAGGGCAAGCCATTCGTCGGCGCGGCCGGACGCCTGCTCGACAGCATTCTGGAAGCCATTGATGTTCCGCGGAAAGAGGTGTACATCACGAACATCGTGAAGTGCCGCCCGCCCGAGAACCGAAAGCCGCTCCCCGACGAAGTGGCGTCGTGCATTCCGTACCTCTGGCGCCAGCTCGCCATCATCAAGCCTGCGGTCATCATCGCCCTTGGCAGCACGTCGGCGGCGTCGCTCCTCGGCGTGAAGAAGCCCCTCGGAGAACTTCGCAACAAGGTGCACACCTACGCGGGCATTCCGCTCATCGTGACGTACCATCCGGCAGCGCTGCTGCGCAACCCCAACTGGAAGAAGTCGACCTGGGATGACGTCCGTATCGCCAGACAGCTACTCGACCGCTGACCCGTACGTCGGGCGCGCCGCGCCCTGGAACAACGAAGCCGAACAGGCGGTGCTCGGTGCCATGCTCCTCGACCAGGATGCGGCACTGCGTGCGTCCGAGCTGGTCGACGACACGATGTTTTATCGCGAGGGCCATCGCCGCCTCTTCCGCGCCATGCTCGCGCTCACCGAGCAGCGGACCGTCATCGATCACATCACGCTGCGCGACGAGCTCATGCGTCGCGGCGAGCTCGAGACCGCCGGCGGCATCGAGTATCTTGCCGAGCTCGTCGATTCCGTCCCGACTGCGGCCAACCTCGAATTCCACGCCAAGATCGTCAAGGACAAGGCGATCCTCCGGCGCTTGATCGAGAGCGCCACGTCGATCGTCACCGAAGCGTACGACGGCAAGTCGACGGCCAACGAGCTGCTCGACAGCGCCGAATCGCGAATCTTCCAGATTTCACAGCAGCGGGGGGACGAAGGGTTCACCCGCATCAAGGAAATGCTGTGGCCGACGATGGAGCGCATAGAAACGCTCCAGAAGAGTGGCAAAGCGATTACCGGTGTTCCCAGCGGTTTCGCAGAATTGGACGACATGACGACGGGGTTCCAGCCGTCGGATCTCGTGATCGTCGCGGCCCGCCCGTCGATGGGCAAAACCGCGTTCTGTCTCAACATCGCCACGCACGCGGCAGTCGAGGGCAACGGGGTGGCGGTGTTCTCGCTCGAAATGTCGAAGGAGTCGCTGGTGCAGCGCATGCTGACGGCGGAGGCGCGGGTCAACAGCCAGGCGGTGCGCCGGGGCGAGCTCAAGGATTTCGACTTCACGCGGCTGGCGCGCGCCGCCGGCATCCTGCAGAGCTGTCCCATCTGGATCGACGACACGCCGGCGCTCACGCTGCTCGAAATGCGGTCGAAGGCCCGGCGTCTCAAGGTCGAGAGCGACGTGAAGATGGTGATCGTCGACTATCTGCAGCTCATGCGGAGTCCCGAGCATTCCGAGAACCGCGTGCAGGAAATCTCGGACATCTCCCGATCACTGAAGGCGCTGGCGCGGGAGCTCGAGGTGCCGGTGGTGGCGCTCTCGCAGCTCTCGCGAGCGTCGGAGCAGCGGGGCGGGGAACGCAAGCCGATTTTGTCGGACCTGCGTGACTCCGGCGCCATCGAGCAGGACGCGGACATCGTCATCTTCATTCACCGGCCCGAGATGTATGCCAAGGATGACGCCGACGGCAACAGCAACGCGGGCCTGGCCGAGGTGATCGTGGCCAAGCATAGGAACGGCCCGACGGGATCGCTCGATCTGTATTTCCACAAGCAGTTCACCCGATTCGACAATCGCACGGAGCGGGAAGGGGCGGAGTAGCGTGGCAAAGGCGCGGTCGGTCTACCGTTGCACCGAATGCGGGCACGACCACCCCAAATGGGCCGGCCGCTGCGACGCGTGCGGGGCGTGGAACGCAGTGGCTGAAGAGCCGCTCGCGGTGCCGGCGGCGCGGCGCGGCGTTTCGACCGGCAGCACGCCCGCGCGGAAGTCGGCGGCCGTCCCGCCGTCCCGCCTTCGTGACATCACGACGCGACCGATCGAGCGGTGGCGGACCGGGCTCGACGAGTTCGATTTCGTGCTGGGCGGCGGAATCGTGCCGGGGTCGATGACGCTGATCGGTGGCGAACCGGGCATCGGAAAGTCCACGCTCCTGATGCAGGCGGCCGCGCGGCTCGAAGCGGGCGGACGTTCTGTGCTGTACGCCAGCGGTGAGGAGAGCCCCGATCAGCTTCGGCTGAGAGCTGAGCGGCTGCTGGAGGATGCCGGCGCCGTGCAGGTGCTCGGCGAGACGCGCCTCGAGGCGATCCTCGACAGTGCCGTTGCTATCGGGGCCGATATCGTCGTGCTCGATTCGATTCAGACGGTCTACACCGATTCGCTCGAAAGCGCGCCGGGCAATGTCGGCCAGGTGCGCGAGTGCTCGGGTCAGTTGATGCGTTTCGCGAAGGACACCGGCACCGCGGTCGTCGTCGTGGGGCATGTCACGAAGGGCGGCGGCATCGCCGGCCCCAAGACGCTCGAGCACATCGTCGACACGGTGCTCTACTTCGAGGGCGAGTCCACGCTCGACTACCGGTTGCTCCGCGCGACCAAGAACCGTTTCGGATCGGTCGACGAGTTAGGTGTGTTCTCCATGACCGAGCACGGGCTCCTCGCGGTGCCGAATCCGTCGGCGGTGTTCCTCGCGGCTCGATCCGACACCATCAGCGGCAGCGCCGTGACCGCGTTGATGGAAGGCACGCGCCCGGTGCTCGTGGAGGTGCAGGCGCTGGCGGCCAAGTCGGGTTACGGAACGCCGCAACGCGTCGCGACCGGGCTCGATCCCAAGCGCCTCGCGGTGCTGCTGGCGGTGCTCGAGCGGCGGACGGGCACATCGTTCGCCGACCTCGACGTCTTCGTACAGGTAACGGCGGGTGTGCGGCTCAGCGAGCCGGGGGCGGACCTCGCGGTGGCGGCTGCGCTGATCTCGAGTCTCCACAACCGCCCGGCACCGGCCGACGTCATCTTCCTGGGCGAGATCGGGCTCGGGGGCGAGATCCGGCCCACTGGCGGCGTCGAGCGGCGTGCCATCGAAGCCGCGCGTCTCGGCTTCCGCCGCGTCTTTGGCTCGGCCCGAGCCGGCCTGCAGGTGCCGGGCATTTCGCTCGTCGGGCTCGATCACCTCGAGCAGCTGGTACGGGCGCTTGCCGCGTGACGTGGGCGTCGTCGTCGTCGCGGCCGGCCGCGGCGAGCGCCTGGGCGGCGTGCCCAAGCAGTATCGGGAGCTCGCGGGCGTGCCGATGCTGCTTCGGTCGATCCGGCCGTTTGCCTCGCACCCGGACGTGGTGCACGTGATCGTCGTGATCGCGGGCGCGGATGCGGCGGCGCCGCCCGAGTGGCTCGGGACGCTCGCGGGCAGCGCGTTGACCGTCATTGCCGGTGGCGCCGAGCGGAGTGACTCGGTGGCCGCGGGGCTGGCAGCGCTCCCGCTCGCGTGTGCGGTGGTGCTGATTCACGATGCCGCACGCCCGTTCGTCGAGCGCAGCGTCATCGACGAAGTGATTGCAACGGCGCGGAGCGGAAGCGGGGCGGTTGCGGCGGTGCGGGTGAGCGATACACTCAAGGAGTGCATCGGCGAATCGGCCGCCGATGCGCGCACCGTCGTCCGTACGGTCCCACGAGAGCGGATGTGGCGGGCCCAGACCCCGCAGGGTTTTCCGCGCGCGCTGCTCGAATCGGCCTATGCCGCTGCAGCGCGAGACGGCGTGCGCGCGACCGACGATGCCGCGCTGGTCGAGCGAACTGGCGCAGATGTGCGCGTCGTTCCCGATTCGCCGCGCAACTTCAAGGTGACGACGGCGGACGATCTCGTGCTGGCGGAACTGTGGGCGAGGCACGCACCGTGACGCTGTCCTTCCAGACACCGGACGAGGTGCGCGACGCGATTCCACGAGTCGCCGAGCATCTCGCGCGCGGCGGCCTGCTCGCGTACCCCACGGAGACCGTTTACGGCCTCGGTTCCGCGCCGGAGGAGCGCGCGCTCACGGCGCTCGCGCGGCTCAAGGGACGTCCGCCCAGGAAGCCGTTCCTGCTGCTCGTGAGCGGGCGCGCGATGGCCGAGCAGTCGGGGCTCGTGTTCAATGCGCCGGCGCGCGCGCTTTCGGACGCGTTCTGGCCCGGCCCGCTGACGCTGGTGCTGCGGGGCGGAGAAGGCCGGCTGCCGGAGCAGCTCCGCGGGACCGAGGGAGGCATAGCAGTGCGGCACACGTCCCACGCGGGAATCGCCGCGCTCGTCGCGCAGATCGGCATCCCGCTTACGTCGACGTCGGCCAATCGGCCCGGTGGTCCGCCGGCTCCCGGCGTCGCCCGGCTGGTCGAATTGTTCGCCGACGCGGTCGATGCCGGCGAGCTGCTCGTGCTCGACGGCGGTGTGCTCGGGAACGTGCCGCCATCGACGCTCGTTGATTGCACGACCAACGTTCCGCTCCTGGTTCGGGAAGGCGCCATTCCGCGCGGAGAGCTCCGGCGCGCCGCCGGACGCTTCGCGCCCTGAGTTGGTGGTTCTGCCATGCACATACTCTTTGTCTGTACCGGTAACACCTGCCGCAGCCCGATGGCTGAAGTTCTGATGCGCCGGGCACTCGAGAGCCGAGGACATACCTCCGTCACCGTCGGATCGGCGGGCACCGGCGCCTGGGAGGGCGGGCCCGCATCCGAGGGCGCGCTGCTCGTCGGGCTCGAGAACGGGCTCGACGTCACCGGCCATCGCGCGCGGCTGCTGACGCGTGACGTGGTCCGTTCCGCCGACCTCATCCTCACGATGTCCGCCCAGCACCGCGAGCGCGCCGTCGCACTTGGCGCGGGGGACCGTGCTCACGTGCTCGGCGAGTATGCGGGCCGTCCGCCGGGGCAGACCGAGGTGAACGATCCGTATGGTGCCGATCTCGACAGCTATCGTACCACATTTCGGGAGCTCGACGCGCTGGTGAGCGTGGTAGCCGCGCGGATCGCCGCCGGGCGCCCGGGTGAGCAGCACTAGCCGCCGAGTCCTTGCCGTCCTGGGCGATCCGGTCGCCCACTCGCTTTCTCCTCTCATGCACGCGGCATCGTTTGCGGCGCTGGGTATTCCCGCCGTCTACGGCGCGGTGCGTTGCGACGCGACGGCGCTCCCCACGCTGATGCGCGCGCTGGCCTCGAGCGGCGGCGGCAACGTCACCATTCCTCACAAGCAGATCGCGCTGGCGGCGCTCGACCAGTCAACGCCGACCGCGTTGGCCGTCGGCGCGGCGAATACGTTCTGGGGCGACGACCGCCTTCTGATCGGTGACAATACCGATGTGGAGGGAATCAAGGCCGCCGTCGCCGAGCTCACGGTCCCATCCGGCGGGTGGCTGATCATCGGCACCGGCGGATCGGCGCGCGCAGCCGTGATCGCGGCCATCGCACTCGACGTATCGGTCTGCATTCGCTCGCGCGATCCGCGGAGGGGCAGGGAGTTCACACGTTGGGCCGAAGCCGCGGGCGCGCGCGCAGCGAGCACGGACGAATGCGCCCTGTGCATCAACACGACGCCGCTGGGGCTCCGAGCGGACGACCCGCTGCCGTTGCACCGTGCTGCAGCGCCGCACGCGGTGGCCGCGCTGGACATGGTGTACGTGGCCGGCACCACCGCGTGGGTGCGCCACTGGCGCCGCCACGGCTGCGCCGCGGCGGATGGGCGCTCGATGCTCGTCGCGCAGGGCGCCGCCTCCGCACGCCGCTGGTTTCCGGACATCGAACCGTCAGTGGCGGCGATGCGCCGTGCGGTCGATGCCGCGCTGGGCTGATCTAGCTGCACTCGCGGTTCGCGTCGAGCGGTTGCTCCTGCCGGCCGAGTGTATGGTCTGTCATGACCCTCCCACTGGATCCGATGCGGACGCGCTCGTGTGTGGCCTCTGCCGAAGCCGCTGGAGCGCCGTGGCGCCGCCGTTCTGTCCACGGTGCGGTGATCCCGTCTACCTGGGCCTGGCCTGCCGGCTCTGTGCCGGATGGCCGGACGGATTTGTCTGTGCGCGGAGTGCGGTCTGGCTCGAGGCAAGTGCACGGCGCGTCGTGCATCAGCTGAAATACAACGGCTGGTGGCGCGTCGCCGAACCGATGGCCGATGCCATGCGCGGACTCGGGCCATTGACCGGAAGGCCATACCTTGTTCCAATTCCGCTGGGAGCGAGGCGGTTGCGCCGCCGTGGGTACAATCAGAGCGAACGGCTGGCTGCGGCACTGGCGCGCACCGAGGGCACCGTGCGCACCGATCTGTTACGGCGCGCACGGGAAACGCCGACCCAGACGGCGCTCACTCCCGAAGAGCGGCAGGCGAATGTCGCGGGTGCGTTTACCGCCCGGCGGGTACCGCCCGGACGTCTCGTCCTGGTCGACGACGTGTTCACAACCGGCGCTACGCTCGCGGAAGCGGCTACGGCGCTGCTCGCGGCCGGCGCGCAGTCAGTGGAAGCAGTCACCTTTGCCCGCGCGCGGCAGACGGTGGGATAATCCGACGCACGCACTATGGAGATGAGATGGCAATCAAGGTCGGCATCAACGGCTTCGGCCGCATCGGTCGCAACGTGGTCCGCGCGGCGAACGCGATGGGCAACCATGACATCGATTTCGTCGCGGTGAATGACCTGACCGACACGAAGACGCTCGCACACCTGCTCAAGTACGACTCGGTGCACGGCCGCTTCGACGGAACGATCGAGGCGCGCGGCGATGCCATCGTCGTCAACGGCGATTCGATCCAGGTACTGAGCGAGAAAGACCCGGCGAAGCTTCCGTGGAAAGATCTGGGCGTCGACATCGTGCTCGAGTCCACGGGACGATTCACCGACCGCGAGCATGCCGCACTCCATTTGCAGGCGGGCGCGAAGAAGGTGATCATCTCCGCGCCGGCAAAACACGAAGACATCACGATCGTGTACGGCGTAAATCACGAGAAGTACGATCCCGCCGCACACCATGTGATCTCCAACGCGAGCTGCACGACGAACTGCCTCGTACCCGTCGTCAAGGTGATTCTGGAGCGTTTCGGTTTTGTGCACGGCTTCATGACGACGGTTCACTCGTACACCAACGACCAGCAGATTCTCGACCTCCCGCACAAGGACCTTCGGCGCGCGCGCGCTGCGGCGATGTCGATCATTCCCACGTCGACCGGCGCCGCGAAGGCGACCGCGCTGGTCATTCCCGAGGTGAAGGGCAAGATCGATGGCGTCTCGCTGCGCGTCCCCACGCCCGACGTGTCCACGGTGGCGCTCAGCGCAGAAGTCAGCACCGCGACGACCGCCGAAGCGGTCAACGCGGCATTCCGCGAGGCGGCGGCCGGTGCGCTCAAGGGCGTGCTCGATGTGAGCGACGAGCCGCTGGTCTCGATTGACTACACCGGCAACCTGATGTCCAGTACGGTCGATGCGCTCTCGACGGTCGTGGTCGACGGAACGATGGTGAACGTCACGTCGTGGTACGACAACGAGATGGGTTATTCCGCACGGTGCGTCGACCTCATCGCGTACGTTGGGAACAGGTTGTGAAGCGCTCGCTCGCCTCGCTCGACGGGAACGTGCTCGACGGCCGCCGCGCGCTTGTGCGGGTCGATTTCAACGTGCCGCTCAAGGATGGCGTGGTCACCGACGACACCCGCATTCGTGCCGCGCTTCCCACGATCAAGTATCTGCGTGATCGCGGTGCGCGCGTCGTGCTCCTGTCGCATCTCGGCCGCCCCAAGGGCGGGACGGATCCGAAGTATTCAATGCGCCCCGTGGTGCGCGCACTCGAAACGCTGCTCGGCGCGCCGGTCACCTTTCTGGATGACCCGACGAGCGATGCGGCCGTGACCGCGACGAAGCGGCTGCCGCGCGGGGGCGTCGCGGTTGCGGAAAACACCCGGTTTCATCCGGGTGAAGAAACGAACGACTTCGCGCTCGCGCGCCAGTTTGCGGCGCTCGGCGACCTCTATGTCGACGACGCGTTCGGCTCCGCCCACCGCGCGCACGCAAGCACCGCGGCGGTGGCCGAGTTGCTGAAGCCGGCTGTCTCCGGTTTCCTGATGGAGCAGGAGCTCAAATATCTGGGCGGCGCGCTCGAGACCCCGAAGCGGCCGTTCGTTGCCGTGCTCGGCGGGGCCAAGATCTCCGGCAAGATCGATCTCATCGAAGCGCTCCTGCCGAAGGTCGATGCGATCATCATTGGCGGCGCGATGGCGTGCACCTTTTTCCGCGCCATGGGTCTGGAGACGGGGACGTCGCTCGTGGAGGAGGACCGCGTCTCGATGGCGAAGTCGCTGCTGGCGAAGGCGGGCGGAAAACTCCTGCTGCCCACCGGTGCGGTGGTCGCGCAGAAGCTCGAAGCCGGCGTTGAGACTCGGTCCGTCGCGCGGAATGATATTCCTGCCGAATGGGCGATGTTTGACATTGACGAAGCCAGCGCGCGGGATTTTGGGGGCCGGATCGAAGCGGCGGGCACCGTCGTCTGGAACGGACCAATGGGTGTGTTCGAAACGCCTCCGTTCGCCGCGGGTACACTGGCAATTGCCCACGCGATGGAACGCGCGACGGCACGCGGCGCCGTGACGATAGTCGGCGGCGGGGATTCTGCCGCGGCAGTCGCTCAGGCCGGGCTCGCCGATCGGATGTCGCACGTCTCGACCGGCGGCGGCGCGTCGCTGGAGTTCCTCGAGGGCAAAACACTGCCGGGCGTCGCCGCGCTCGACGACGCCTGATGCGGCGGCTCATCTTTGCCGCAAACTGGAAGATGCATATCGGACCCGTAGCGGCCCGGGATTTTGCGCGCACGTTCACCGCGGCCGTCGCACCCGCCGCAGCGCGCGAGCTCTGGTTTTTCCCGCCGGCGGTGTCCATCGCGGCCGCGGCCGACGCGTTCGGTGACCGCCCGGATACGCGAGTGGGTGCGCAAAACGTCTATTGGGAGCCGAAGGGCGCGTTCACCGGAGAGACATCCGTCGCGCTCGCCGCGGAAGCCGGTGCGAGTGGAGCGCTCGTAGGCCACTCGGAGCGCCGGCACGTGTTCGGCGAGACGAACGCCGAGACGGCGCGAAAGGTTGCGGCGCTCCTCGCCGCCGCCCTTATACCCATGCTCTGTGTTGGCGAAACGCTGGATCAGCGCGAGGCCGGCGCCACCGAGCGTGTCGTGCTGGCGCAACTAGATGCGGCGCTCGCAGGACTCGGCCCCGATGCGCTCGGCCGCGTAATCATCGCGTACGAGCCGGTCTGGGCTATCGGCACCGGCCGCAACGCGACTCCGGCCGATGCGGCACAGGTGCATCGCGTGATTCGCCGGAACCTGGCCGGGCGGGGGGCACCAGGGCGGTCGCCGGTACTCTATGGCGGAAGCGTCAACCTCGGGAACGCGCTGGCGCTGTTGGCCGAGGAAGAGCTGGACGGGGTCCTGGTCGGCGGGGCCAGTCTCGATCCTGATGGCTGGGCTGAGCTGGTGGGTGTCGGCGGTTGATTCCGGCTCACTTTCCGGGTAAACTTTCGGGCTGCCCGGGAGGCACAAAGACATGTACTACCTGATTCTCGTTCTCCTCATTCTCGACGCAATGCTCCTTGCCACGGTCGTCCTGCTTCAGGCCGGTCAGGGCGGTGGCCTCGCGTCCCTCGGCGGTGCCACCACCGACAGCGTGCTCGGCAGCCGCCAGTCGGTGACGCTGCTGACGCGGCTCAGCTGGTGGTGTGGCGGCGCCTTTCTGGTGCTTGCGCTCTTCCTGTCACTGATGTCGTCCGGCACTCGTGGGACTACGAGTCAGCTGCAGCAGCGGCTCCGGAACGCGACGCCGCCGGCTTCGGCGCGTACCTCACCGCTTCCGATTGGCACGACGCCTGCGCCTGGTCCCGCGCCAACACCGGGCGCAACGCAGCCGGCCGGGGGAGCCCAGCCGGGCACGGCGGGTCAGCCCGCCGGCGGCACCGCTCAGCCTCCCAAGCCGGCGCCGCAGCGGACCCCGGCGAAGTGACCGGAACGCACGACCAGAGCGGGGTGACCGGGTGACCGATCGCCCCGCTTTCGTATTGCTCGAGGACGGCACCTGGTACGCAGGCACCACGGCGCGTCCGATCGATCCATCGTTCGGCGAGGTGGTCTTCACCACCAATCTCACCGGCTACCAGGAAACGTTTACCGATCCCAGCTACCTCGGCCAGATCGTCGTCATGACGGCGCCGATGATCGGGAACTACGGCATCAATCCCGAGGACATGGAATCGGACCGGCCGCAGGTGAGCGGAGTCGTCGTACGCGAACTGTCGCGTGTACCCTCCAACTGGCGCTCGACGGTGGGGCTCGGAACCTGGCTCGAAGGCGCCGGCGTTCCGGTGCTCGAAGGCGTGGACACTCGGCGATTGACCCGCCACCTCCGCGAGCGTGGCGCGATGCGCGGCGTGATCGCGGAGGGCACCGCGCCGAGCGACGAGCTGTCGTCCCGCCTGGCGGCGTCGCCATCGATGGCCGGGCTCGATCTCGCCTCGCGCGCGACGGTCAGCGCGCCGCACACGGAAGGCGAAGGGCCCAACGTCGTTGCGTACGATTACGGTATCAAGCGAAACATCGTTCGCATGCTGGTCGAGGCCGGCTGCCGAGTCACGGTAGTACCAGCGGAAACGCCGGCGGCGGCGGTGCGCGAACTCGCGCCGGACGGACTGTTTCTTTCGAACGGTCCGGGGGATCCGGCGGCGGTCGGGTACGCACTCGAGAATATTCGGGCTCTCGCCGGCGACGGCCTGCCGACATTCGGTATCTGCCTGGGGCATCAGCTCATCGGCCTCGCGTTCGGCGGGTCGACGGCCAAGATGTCGTACGGGCACCGCGGGGGAAATCACCCGGTGCGCGATGTGCGCAACGATCAGGTGCTCATCACGACGCAGAATCACGGTTTTGCCGTCGTCGGCACGGAGCAGGGAATCCCGGGGGCGCCGGCGCTCGACGTGACGCACCTGAATTTGAACGACGGCACGGTCGAAGGCGTACGCCACCGGGAGCTCCCGCTGTTCGCCGTGCAGTACCACCCGGAGGCGGCACCCGGTCCTCACGACGCTTTCCCGCACTTCGCCGAGTTCCTCCGGGCGGTCAAAAAACCCCCAAGCCCTTGACAGTCAACAGGTAAGCTCGTACTATCGGCCACTA
>JBDTQV010000041.1:0-11377 GCA_039932015.1 Gemmatimonadota bacterium
ACTCCGACTTTCTCTCCGCCGGCCCGATCGAAGGCGACGAGATGCTCAACACGACGACCCGGCTCCGGGGCGGGTGGAGCGTCGAGGCCAGTGGCCGCCGCGCATTCGTCAGTTTCGATTCGTCCGCCTACACGGCCTACACGGTGGGAGACGGCGCCACTCCGTTTCAACCGGCGGCGCGGCTCGACAACGCGTTCGTCGCGTCCCTCCGCGTGAGCAGCCCCACGTTTCGCCTCTTCAACGCCGACCTCAGGGTGCAGCGAGCCGAGGTCGCCATTTTCCCCGAGGCTGCCGAGGGCCGGGAGACCCGCGTGACCGGCGGATTCGCGGTGCGGCCCACGCACTCGATTCGTATGGCGTTGAATGCCACCTTCTCCCATATCACTCGCCGGGCCGATGGCAGCGAATTCGCCCGCACGCTGATTCCGAGAATTCGAGCCGAGTACCAGCCGAGCCGCGCGCTGTTCTTCCGGTTCGTAGGTGAATACCAGTCGCAGCGGCGCGCGGCGCTTCGTGACGCTGTGACGGGACTGCCGCTGCTGATCGCGGGCGCGAACCAGCCGCTCACCCAGTCGGGACGGTTCCGGATGGATTGGCTCGCGTCATTCGAGCCGAACCCGGGTACCGTCGCCTTCTTCGGCTACGGAGCGACGTTTCTCGGTGACGATGCCACCGATCTGTCCAATCTCACCCGCAACGCCGACGGATTCTTCCTCAAGCTCGCGTATCTCTTCCGACGCTGATTTGATGTGAGCGTGACCGAGCGCGTCGACGCCTTCGTCAACGGGGCGGAAACGGCGGCACTCGCCGCAGCACGGCATCTGGGTGGCGTCCCCCGGCTCGTGCTCGGCGCCCCCTGGCGATTCGCCACGTAGGCGATTCGCTACGTACGCGCGGTTCCCGGAAGTGTGTAATCCGCCCCGCGGATCGCCACCAACAGTGTCGGAATGGCGAAGAGCGTGATCAGCGTCGACAGCGTGAGCCCGCCGATGACGGCGAGCGCGAGCGGCCGCTGCAGCTCGCTCCCCGCACCGAGTCCGAGCGCGAGCGGAAGCAGGCCGAAGAGCGTGCACAGCGTGGTCATCAGGATCGGGCGGAGGCGCACGCGCGCCGCTTCCCGGATGGCCGGTTCCAGCGCCAGGCCGCACTCCCGCATCTGATGCCGGGTGAAATCGAGCAGGATGATGCCGTTCTTCACGATCAGGCCCACCAGGAGAATCAATCCCATGAACGACGACACGTTGAGCGGAGTGCCGGTGACCAGCAGCAGCGCCAGCGCACCGACGAACGACACTGGCGCCGCCATCAGCACCACCAGCGGCTCGACGAACGACTCGAACTGCACCACCATCACCGCGACCACGCTCACCGCCGCCAGCCCGAGCACGACCAGCAGCGCGTGAAACGCTTCCTGCTGGCTCGCGTACTGTCCGCCGATTTCCATCCGGATGCCCGCCGGCGGCCGCACCTGCGCCAGCACCGCCTTCACGTCCTTCATCACGGTCCCGAGCGAACGCCCGGACACATCGGCGGTGAGTGAGATCATCTGCTGCTGGTTCTCGCGGAACAGTTGCGCCCGCGACTCGCCGGTCGTCATCGACGCCAGTGCGGCGAGCGGGGTGGGCTCCCCCGACGTGCCGGTGACCGGAAGCGACCCGAGCCGGGCCGGGTCGTAGCGGACCGAGTCCGGGGCGCGCACGCGCACGGCAATCGTGCGGTCGTCGAGCCGCACGTCGCCGGCCGGCACGCCGAGGAGCGGGCCACTCACCGCGGCACCGATATCGGCGGGGGTCAATCCCGCGCGCCGGGCCTCGGCGCCGTTCACCTTGAGGAGGAGCTCGGCATTCGGCTCGCTCACGCCATCGTAGAGATCCTCAATACCGTCGACTTTCCCGATTCGCTCGCCCAGCCGGCGGCCATACGCTTCCAGGGCATTGAGATCTTCGCCGAACAGCTTGATCTCCACCGGCCGCGCATTGCCCGCCAGATCGTTGACCACGTCCGACAGGATCTGCACGAACTCGAAGTGCAGCCGGGGCACCGCACCGGCAATCCTGGGCCGCACCTCGTCGAGCACCTCGAACACCGAGCGCGAGCGCTGCCCGCGCGGCCGCAGGCGGGCGACGATATCGCCGCGGTTCTGATCGGTCGCGAAGAAACCGAGCTCGGCGCCCGTTCGGCGCGAGGTGCCTTCGATCTCTGGCGTGGCGGCGAGGATCCGCTCGACGATCTTCACTTCGCGATCGGTCTCCGCCAGCGCGGTGCCGCCGGGGGTGAAGTAGTCGAGGACGAACGCGCCCTCGTCCATCTCGGGCAGAAACCCGCTGCCGACAAAGCGATAGCCCACGACACCGAGGATGACGAGCGCCGCGGCGAGTGCGAACACGGTCCGGCGATGATGCAGCGATCCACCGAGTGCGCGCTCATAGCGATCGGCGAGGCCGTCAATGGCGCGGCCAGCGCGCGCCAGGAGGCCATGCCCCTCGGTGGCGGCTTCGGTGTCATCGGCGCGGAGGAATTGCTCGCCCAGGAGCGGAACGATGGTGAGCGCGAGCAGCAGCGACACCAGCACGGCGATGGTCAGCGTGAGCGAGAGCGCCGCGAAAAACTGGCCGACCACCCCTTGGAGCAGTCCGAGCGGCAGGAACACCACGACCGTCGTCATCGTCGACGTGGTCACCGGCCAGATCAGCTCATGCAGCGCCTGACGGATCGCGACGCGACGATCGTCGCTCAGGCGGAGGTGGCGGGCGATATTTTCGGTAATCACGACGGCATCGTCGATCACCAACCCGATCGCGATCGCCATCGCGCCGAGGGTCATAAGATTGAACGTCTGCCCAAAGAGCCGCATGATGAACACGGTGATCACCAGCGTGAGCGGAATCGTCGCCGCGCTGATCGCGGTAATCCGCCCGTGGCGCAGGAAGATGAAGAGGATGAGCGTGGCGAGCGCGGCACCGATCAGCATCGCGTCCCGCACCGACGCGACCGCTTCGCGCACCAGGAGCGCCTGATCGTATACCGGCTTGAGGCGCACACCCGGCGGCAGTGTTTTCGCGAATGACGCCGCGACCTTGGCGACACTGTCCGCCAGCGCCACGGTGTTGCCACCCACCTGACGGGTGATGTTGAGCAGCGCCGCCGGCCGGCCGGCGTCGCCCGCGATGGCGCGGACATGGTCTTCAGTGCCGAGGGTGACGGTGGCGACATCGCGCACGCGAAGCCCGCCAGGCAGTGCCACCGCGCCGATGTCCTCCGCGGTATGCGCCTCCTGATCGGTGATCACGAGATACTGCCGATAGTCCTTCGCCACCCGGCCGACGGCTTGGACTTCGGTCGCGTTCCGGATCGCGTCAGCCAGGTCCTGGTAGCCAAGTCCGACGGAGGCGAGACGCGCAGGCTCGGCCACCACCTCGATCTCGCGCACGTCGGTGCCCTGCACGTCGACCCGCCCCACGCCGGGGATCCGGGAGAGCACCGGGCGGATCTGATACCGGGCGATGTCGTACAGCGTCGCCGGATCGCCGCCCTCGAGGTTATAGGAGACGATCGGGAAGAGCGAGGGCGTCATCCGCTGGACCTCGATGTCCAGGCCGGGCGGCAGATCGGCGCGCGTCTGGTTCACCCGCGCCTGCACCAGCTGCAGCGCCGTGATCATGTCGGTGTTGGGCGCGAAGTCCACCGTCATCTCGACCGCGCCGCGGATTGCCTTCGACCGCACCCGCCGCACACCCGGTACCACGCCGACCGCCTCCTCCAGCGGCCGGGCGATGCTGAACACCACCTGGCGCGCGCCGAGTGCGGAGCCTTCGGCGACGACCGTGATGCGCGGAAACACGAGTTCGGGATAAATGGCGGACGGAAGCTGCAGCGCCGACCAGATCCCCGCCGCGGCGAGCAGAGCGATGAGGAGATAGACGAACCGCCGCTGCGCAACCAGCAGATCGAACAGCTTCACGGCTGGCCGACCGCCACACGGGCGCTGTCGTCGATACCGTACGCGCCGTACGTCACCACCCGGTCGCCAACCGCGAGGCCGCTCGTGATCTCGGCAGATTCCTTCGTCTTCGCGCCGACAGTGACATGCCGCGCGTGCGCAATGCTGTGCCCGTCCACGACGAAGACGCGATAGCCTTCGCCCGCCGGCACCAGTGCCGCGGGCGGAATCGTAATCGCGTGCCGATCGGTGCCGGCCTGGATGAGACCGAAGACGGTCTCGCCTACACGAACCGTCCGCGAGGGAGCAGTGAGGCGGACCCGCACCGGCACGCCGCGAGACGCCGAGTCGAGCGCGGCACCCACATCCGCCACGGTGCCGGTGCCGAGCGACTCGCCGCCGGCTTCCTGCCCGCCACTTAGAGTGACGGCGGCGCCGGGGGCGACGTGACCGGCGTCGGAGGGCGAGAGCATGAAACGGACATCGAGCGCGGCGGGGTCCACCAGCTGGACCAGCGGAACACCGGCGTCTACCGAGGCGCCGGGAACCGCGTCCATGCGGGTGACCACGCCGGCCAGAGGCGCCCGCAGCGTGCCGAGCTGCAGGTTCCGCCGGGCGATCGCGGCGGTGCCGCGCGCCGCGGCGAGGTCTGCGGCGGCCTGTTCGGCCTCCTTCCGAGGAAGAATGCCGGAGGTGCTCAATCGCTCGGCGCGCTCATATGCATGCTGCGCGTTGGTGAGCGCGGCCTGCGCGGTCTGCGCTTCGGCCGCGAAGGTGGTTTGGTCGAACAGAACGAGCGGCTGGCCCTTTCGCACGCGCGCCCCTACAGCCACGTAGACCCGCGCCACCCGGGTAGGTCCTGGCGCGCCGAGGGCCGCATCGCTACCGGGCCGAGGGAAAACCTCGCCAATGGCGCCGACCGTCTCCTGAAACGGCCCCTCCGCCGCGACGGCGGTGCGCACCTGGACCGCCACGGTCGAGTCGGCCGCGGCGGCGTCGCCGTCATCGGCGCCGCGTCCGCCGCAGGCGACCGGCAGGACGGCCGTGACACACAGCGCGACATACCGCAGTGATCGTCGGATCATGGCGCTGGCACCACCAGGGTGAGGAGACGGAGGGCGGCGGCAGCATCGTTCGCGGCGGCGAGGTCGTCGATGTACTGCGAGAGCGTTTCGCGCGCCGCGCGCCGCGCCTCCAGAACACTCGGGAGGGCGAAGGCGCCCTCCGCGTAGGCCCGCAATGACAACACCGCAACACGCTCTGCGGTAGTCACCAGCGCCCGGTCCCGCTCGGCACGAGCGAAGGCGGACTCCCGATTGCGCAACGCGCGCGCGCGCGCGGCGGCACTCGCGCGCTTCGCGAGGTCCAGCTCCGCGCGAGCGCGGTCGCGAGTGGCCGTGGCCGCGGCGATCGGGCCACCGTTGCGATTGAAAATCGGCAGCGGGAGGGTGACACCCACGAGCGGAAGTACGCCCGTCTCGCCACCGGACGGATCGCCGGTTTCGAAACCCACGCTCAGGCTGGGCGCAGCGAGCACACCGCGCCGGGCGAATACGATCGATTGCTCCTCCGCCGCCAGCGCCGCCTCGGCTGCGGCCACCGGCAGCAGCCGGATGCCTTGAGCGGGCAGCGAATCGAGCGCCGGTAGCGTGAGCGAGTCGGCCGGCTGCACGCTGACGCGATCGGCGGCCAGACCCATGATCGCCTGCAGGTCGAGCACCGCGGCAATTGCCGCGAGCGAATCGCCAGTGGCGGTATTGTGTGCCTGGCCCGCGCTGACCGCGGCGAGTTGGACATCGAGGTCGCTGGCGTCCCCCGCGTCGCGGCGAACGGTGGCCATGTGCAGCAGGCTGTCTGCGTCCTGCGCATTGCGCGCCGATAGCCGCGAGTGAGCCGCCGCGGCCTGGGCGGCGGTGTAGGCGGTGTCGGCATCGAACGCGGCGGACGCCCGCTCGAGCTGGAACCGAAGCCGCGCCGCGCCGAGGGAGTAGCCGGCGGCACGCACCCGCGGGCCGCGCAGCCACAGGAAGTCGAGCGGCAGCGCGACTTCGGCGTGGTATTGTGGCGTCGACTTCGTATAACTGGTGACGGCGACCGGGTTCTCCAGCATGCGGGCGGTGGCCAGCGCGGCGGCGCTCGCGGATGTGTCGGCCCGGGCCAGCGCGATGCGCGATCCGTGCGACTCCGCTGCCGCCATGGCGGCCGCCCGGGTGACCGGCTCCTGGCCGCCCGCCGTGCCGGCGACCGCGAGCAGCACCACGCCCGCGATAATGGCGCCTCTCACGCGGCAAGCGCCGGGAGCTCTAGCACATAGGTGTTCATCGAGCCGCTTCGCGTGTGCACCAGACGTCCTCCATGCTGTTCGGCGATCCACCGGACGATCGCGAGCCCGAATCCCCGTGCCTCATCGGCGACCGCGGCCGGCTCGGCCGGCGCGGCGCCCTCGCTCGACACCGAGAGCAGGGCCCGGTTTTCCAGCCGAAACACTGCCACCGATACGCGGGCCGCCGCCGCGCTGTGCCGGCAAGCGTTCTCCAGCAGCTCGAGCACTGCTTCCTGCAGCAGCGGTTCGCTGCCGCGCACCTCGACCGGCTCCACGCGCCCCAGCTCGAGGTGCCGGCCCAGCCCGTGGGCACGGCCGCGCATCATGTCGGCCGCCTCGATCGCCGTCCCCTCGAGGTCGACGGTGGCGTCGAGGGTGATGGTCTCTCCCGCCTCGGCCTGGGCCAGAAGAAAGAGCTCATTGACCCGGCGCTGCATTCGGCCGGCGGCCCGATGGATTCGTTCGAGCGCCTCGTGTGCGCCGGCGGAACCCGAGCGAGCGATGCCGAGCTCGGATTCGCCCAGCACCAGGGTGAGCGGCGTACGGATCTGGTGCGCCGCGCGGCGAAGAAATGCGCGGCTCTGGGCCTGCGACTGTTCGAGGCGATCGAGCAGGGCGTTGAATTGCGCGGCCAGCCGGCCCACTTCATCCTCGGGCTCGGCTACCGGAAGCCGGCGCGCGAGATCGCGCGGAACCATGGCGGCGACGGCGCGCTCCATCCGGCCGATGGGCCGGAGCGCCCGGCGCGACATCATATACCCGCCGACGAGCGCCAGGATCACGACGAGGGGCGTGCTGACCGCCAGCCAGAGCGCCAGCGCTTCGTCATCCTCCTGAAGCCGGTCGGTCGATCCGACGGCGAGCACGGTGAATTTTGGCGGTTCGGTGCCGTTGAGCCACACCGGGCGGGCCGAACCTTCCGCGTCGAGGCGGATATCTCCGGCGGACTGGCCGGCGCTCCGGGCCGGCGCCTGCGCCGCAAGGGGCGCCGGCCCGGCGACCGCGAGCCGCTCGCCGAGTGAATCGTACACCGCCACCGCTTCGAGGCCGGTGGGCCATTCGGCGATGGCTCCACGCGCGGCGGCAGCAGCGCTGGAGTCGCCGAAATCCGCAAATTCCCGGCGCGCGGCGACGAGCAGCTCGGAAGCGGTGCGCGAGAGATCGCGGCTCAGGCGCCGGTCCGCAGCGCGCCGCACCGACCAGAGCAGCGACAGGTCAAGTATGCCAAGCCCCACCAGGAACGCCAGCGCGAACCAGGCGGCGAGCTGGATCCGGAGGCGGCTAAGCGGCACCGGGCGGCGCCTCCGGCGCGAGCAGGTATCCCTGGCCCCGCAACGTGTGGATCAGCCGGCAGTCTTCGGGTCCGTCGACCTTGCGGCGCACCCGTCCGACCAGCACGTCCACCGCATTGGCCACCGGATCGAAGTTATCGTCCCACACATGCGTCAAAATCTGCGCCCGCGTCACCACCCGGCCGACATTCCGCAACAGGTATTCGAGCAACGCATACTCGCGCGCGGTGACCCGGAGTACGCGCTCGCCGCGCGCGACTCGCCGGCTGCCGGTATCGAGCGTGAGCGTGTCCACTGCTAGCTGGACGTCGAGGGGACTGGGCGGCCGCCGGGCCAGCGCGCGCAGCCGGGCCAGCAGCTCCGCCACGGCGAAGGGCTTGGCGAGATAGTCGTCGGCGCCGGCGTCGAGTCCGGTGACCCGGTCGTTGACGCCGGTCTGTGCGGTGAGCATGAGGACCGGCGCTCGCCCGCCCCGCGCCCGCCATTGCCGGCAGACCTCGCGGCCGCCCATGTCGGGCAGTCCGAGGTCCAGCACGACGAGATCGTATTCGTTGATGGCGAGCGCCTCCAACGCCGCCGCCCCGGTGGCGGCGACATCGGTGGCCCATGCCGCTTCGCGCAGGACGCGGCCCAGAAACGTTGCCAGATCGGGCTCGTCCTCGACCAGGAGAATGCGCATCGGTCAGGGCAGCGGCTCGCGGAGAATCAGCGGTGGTCCTTGGCGGCCCGCTTTGCGGCGGCGTCCGCTCGGGTTTCCTTCGCCTCGCTCGCGGCCGATTCGTGCTCGACGCCCACCATGGCGCCGGTCATCGCGTCGACATTCACTTCCTCGATGCCGGACTTGCCGGCGACCTTCATGTCGAACGAGTAGATCAGCCGGCCGTTCTCTTCCTCGATCTCACGCGCCGCCACACGGCCGCCACGCACGGCGTGCTGCGCCATGTGCGTCGCGGAGTCGGCAGAAATGTGCGCCCGCGCCGCGAGGCCGGGCTTTTCCTCCTTGAGCTTTGGAAGCGCAGCTTGCGCACGGGCGGATCCGGCGCCCGCGAGCAGCAGGGCGGCGACGGCGGGAAAAATGAGGCGGGTGGCTCTCATCGGTCACTCCTTAGGGTCAGGTTCGGTCTGCCGGCACAATATGCGGCCCGGCGTTGGCATGGGGATGGTAACCTCGGCGGATGACACGATGATGACGGGGACCGCTCGACCCAAGTGTCAGGCTGCAGCACCGTTGGCGCAACCTTTGAGGATTGCCTGAGGCCTTTGCGCCCGCCGCCTGTCCAGACTGCGGCTGGCGCCGGGGGTGGACGGGCGCTAGCGTTCATCCTTCCCGCATTGCACGACGGCCTTGGTTTAATCCCGGAGCCACCCTGATGGAGTCGCCGCTCGATAGCGGGCCGGGCGCAATTGCCCGGAATCCCGTGCCGGTCGAACCAGTATCATTCGAGCCGATATCGGCTGAGCCAAAACCGTTCGGCTCCGTTCCGGAGTCCGGCCCGCTGTCCGAAACCGTAGCTCCCCAGCTGCGACGGCCCCTGGTCAAACGCCACCACTGGATCGTCCGCCTCACCCATTGGGTGAACGCCATCGCGCTGACCGGCCTCATCGCGAGCGGGCTGCAGATCTATCAGGCGTTTCCGCACTTCGGTGAGAAGGGCAATGTCTACGCGGTGCCCAATCCATTCGATGCCGCACATTTCCCCGCATGGGCGCGGCTCGGCGGCTGGCTCGCCGGCGGCCTGCAGTGGCATTTCGCGCTCGCCTGGCCATTCGTGATCAGTGGTGTCCTATATCTCGGCTACATGATCTGGTCCGGCGAGTGGCGCACCCTGCTCTTTCGCCCGCGCGACGTTCGTCCGGCGATCCAGATGCAGCTCTACTATCTGCGGCTCCGTCGCGAGCATCCCGCGCAGGGCAAGCACAACGCCCTGCAGAAGGGCGCATACACGTTCATCATCGCGCTCGGCGCCATCGGTGCGCTCACCGGGTTTGCCATCTACAAGCCGGTACAGCTCTGGTGGCTCACCGCGCTCTTCGGGGGCTACGAGCTGGCGCGCTACTGGCACTTCGTTGCGGTCTGGCTGTTCGTCGGGTTCATCGTGCTGCACGTGGCACTCGTGCTGCTCGTAGATCCTGCATCGTTACGCGCGATGATCACCGGATGGTATCGCGGGAGGTTTCCGAGTCATGGCTGATCACGAGGGATTGAGCCGGCGCGACTTCGTCCGCCTTGGGCTCATCGCGGCCCCCGCGTCGCTCGTTGCTGCCTGTGGCTGGGACGGCGGACCAATCCTGCGGCCAGGGCTGGCGTCGATCTCGCGCGGGAACGACTGGGTCGGCGAGAAGATTCTGCTGGCGGACACACGGCTCGCGCGCCAGTATCCGCCGTCCGCGCGAAGCCGCACGATGCCCAACTACCATGTCGCGAGTGCGACGCCGACCCTCGACGACCCGGCTGCCTGGGCGCTCTCGGTGGGCGGGCTCGTCCGGAAACCGATGCGACTGACGCTGCCGATGCTGCAGGCGCTGCCGCGCGTGACGTATACCGTGGCGCATCATTGCGTCGAAGGCTGGACAACCGTCGCGACCTGGACCGGCGTGCCGGTGCGTGCCGTCGCCGCGCTGGCGGAGCCGACGTCGGATGCGGAGTATCTCCGATTCGATTCGTTTGACCGGGACAGCCACGGCGTGACCTACTACAACGGCTGGGACGTCAAGAGTGCCATGCATCCGGAAACGATCCTGGCGTATGCCTTCAACGATCGTCCGCTCATGCCCGATCACGGCGCGCCGGTCCGGCTCTACTCGCCGGTCAAGCTCGGGTACAAGCTCACCAAGTACCTGACGGCGATGACGTTTACGCGGGAGCGCCCCGGTGGCTTCTGGGAAGACCAGGGCTATCCATGGCTCGGTGGCATCTGACGGCGCGGCGCATGGTCATTCGACGTCGACCGCCACGCTTGCGACGCCATCTTCGCCGTAATCGACACTGACCCGCCACGGGCGGCAGCACACCTGGCAGTCCTCGACATATCGCTGCGCGGTGCCGCTACCCGGATCGAGTGCGATCTCGTTCTCCTCACCGCAGTAGGGACACGTCACGGTGGCATCGGTGTCGGCCGTACCATCTTCCAGGGGAAACTCCGGCTCAAGATCGTCGTCGTCCATGTTCATCCCGCTCGCCTCGCATTCGTCATAGTGAACAGACATCCTCGTCGCCAGGGCCACGATGAAGCGTTCTGAATTTCTCGGAACCGGAATGGCTGTACCGGAGCGCGTCGTCTCAAACGACGAGCTCAGCGCGCTGATGGATACGACCGACGAATGGATACGGACGCGAACGGGAATCCAGGAGCGCCGGTGGGTGCGCGAGGGCGAGACGAGCGCGGACCTCGCGCTTGCCGCGAGCCGACAGGCACTCGAAATGGCGCAGGTAGGCGTCGGCGAGGTCGATGCTATCGTGTACGCGACGTCCACGCCGGATCATTTCGCGCCGGGAAACGGCGTGTATCTACAGCACAACCTGGGCGCCGCCGCCATTCCCGCCCTCGACATCCGCACGCAATGTAGCGGATTCATCTACGGCCTTTCCGTGGCGGACGCATGGATCCGCGCCGGGATGTATCGCCGCGTCCTGGTCGTCGGCGCCGAAGTGCAATCGACCGGCATGGACGTCTCGACGCGCGGGCGGAACACGGCCGTCATCTTTGCCGATGGCGCCGGCGCCGCGCTGCTGGGCGCGACCGACGATGCCGATCGCGGCATTCTCGCATTCGACCTGCACTCCGATGGCGCATATGCCGAGAAGCTCTGGGTCGACACGCC
>JBDTQV010000042.1:0-11366 GCA_039932015.1 Gemmatimonadota bacterium
GTCGCGTTGAGCGACAGGTTGTTGGTGATACCCCAGCGCGCGTTGCCACCGAGCTGCGGGTTGCCGACGTCGTACGAATATCCGGTCGTCCCGGGCGCGCCGCTGACTTTGCCGGTGAGCTCCGGATTGACGTCCATCACGAGACCGCGATGCAGGTCGGTCAAACCGACGATCGACCCTGACTGGCCGATGAACGACGTCTGCGCCCGCTTGGCCGGAATCCACGAATCCTCGTGGCCGGCGTGCTGCACCTGACGAACGATGTTGAGCCCCCAGGTCTGCTCGGCTGCGGACTGGTAGCGGAGACTCTTGAACGGAATCCGGATCTCGACCTCGTAGCCGTAGTCGGTGATCTGTCCGCGAGACTGAAACACGTAGTCGGGACTGAGGTCTGCCTGTTCGCGACCGACCACCGCGGAGCTGAGAAAACCGCCCGTCGACGTGTTGCGTCCCTCGACGACCGCGCCGTCCGCCTGCACACCGAGCGGGTTGACGGCGAACATCAGGGCCTGGCGGCCGTCGTGGAAGGTGCCGAGGAGAATCTGGATGTTGTCGTCAGAAAAGATGCGGTCGCGATCGCTCAGTGTGGCGTGCACGGCACCGTGCGCCTCGAACGCGCGCACGCCGAAGTGAATCGCCGATCCCGAGTACCAGACCAGGACCTCGGTCGAATCGAGCGCGGGAACGCCGTCATTGGGGGCGTACTGCGAGAAGCCGGTCAGGACGGCAGCCTGTGCCCACACCGGCTCGTCGAGCCGCCCGTCGACGGTGATCTCCGCATCGATCCGCGGTGCGCGAATTTCGGTCTGGCCGGCCCGGCCGGAATAGACGAGCGTGGGGCCGGGCGTGCCGGCCTGAACCAGCAGCAGCAGGTGCAAGAGCATCGCGGAGTATTCGGCTGGGGTGGTAAGTGTGGGGTGGGAAGCGGCAGCCCCTCCCAATTGCTACGAAAAGAGCCGCCGGGAGTTTCGGTCCGTCTCAGCGCACCGGTCCTGGGCTGCAGACCACCGTGTCCGCCGATACGGCCCCGACCGCGACTTCGCACCGCGCAGCGGAGCCTTCGGCCGTGGCGACGGCATGCCAGCCCGTGCTGTCGGCGCGGTCCACCGTGCGGGTTACGCCGGCGGCGGGGATGACATCCAGGCTGTCGAGCTGCAGCGTGTAGCGTCCGGTCTGCCCGTGATGCCGCAGCTCGGCCGCCTTGAGATCGTTGAGTGCGGCACGCATGGGAGCGAGCCGCGGATCGGGCGCCGGCCCGCGGAGCGCGGAGCGCTGGCCATACACGATGAGCGCCAGGATGGCACCCAGCACGAGCATGTTCAACAGCTCCGGCGCCGTGAACCCCGCGCGCGATCGACTGACTGGCATTCGAGCCCTCAGGAGAAGGATGCCGAAAGATAGCCGGGACCGTCTTGCGCGCGCGGGCTGCGCCATTAGCGTAGTACCTGGCTCGAACCGCAACGGGACGGGCTTCCCATCCCCGTCAGGAGGCTCGATGCTCTGGGTGACGCGCCCGCGCCCCCACGTGGACGGCGCCGCGTGCGCCTGGCTCATCCGCCGCTTCGTCGACCCCGAAGCCACCTTCGGATTCGCCGACGATCTCGACACCGTACTGACGCTCGGCGGAACGCCGTTCGCCATGCCGGCGGTCGAGCTGGGTGCCCGCGACGGTGCGTGCGCCTTCGAGCGGACGATCGCAAAATATGATTTGGCCGAACCGGCTCTCGAGGAGCTCGCGGCACTGGTGCATGACGCGGAGCTCGACGACGGCCTCTATCCTACCGCGGAAGCACCGGGGGTGGATGCCGTGGTTCGCGGGCTTCGCGCAACGGCCGACGACGACAACGACTTTCTCGTGGCCGTGGCTCCGGTATTCGAAGGGCTGTACGCCTGGTTTCTGCAGCAGGAAGACTGAACCCGCAATCGAAGAGGCCCTCACGTGTCGGCGATCCCTCAGCGAGCGATGACGTCGTGAAACCCCGGGCCCGACGGGCCGCGATCTCGCTCGCCGTCGCGCTGAGCCTCGCGGCCGGATTGGAGGCGCAGGCGGTCCCGCCGAAAGCCGCGCAGGTACGCGGCGCGCGTGAGCGTATCGATCGGGCACTCCAGCGTGACGTCGAGTCGCTCGCGCGCGGCTTCCACGGCGATGTCGGCATCTACGTGCATCATCTCAGCACCGGCCGCACCGCCGCGCTCAACGCGGACAGTGTGTTCCCGACCGCCAGCATGATCAAGGTACCGATCCTCGCGGCCACCTACGATGCGGTCGCACGCGGAGCGCTCCACCTTAGCGACACCCTCACATATCGCGATTCCCTGCTCTACGAGGGTGACGACATCCTCGGCCTGGCGCGTGACAGCGCGCGCATCGAGCTCGGCCACGTCGTAATGCTGATGATCACGATGAGCGACAACACGGCCGCGCTCTGGCTGCAGCATCTCGCCGGCGGCGGCACCGCCGTGAATGCGTGGCTCAGTGCCAACGGCTTTGATTCGACGCGAGTGAACTCGCGCACCCCCGGACGCGAAGCGAATCGCCGGGTGTACGGTTGGGGGCAGACCACGCCGCGCGAGATGGCGCAGCTCGTCACCATGATCCGGCGGGAGCGGGCGGTGAGTCCGGCGGCGAGCCAGGAGATGTACCGCGCCCTGACTCGCATCTTCTGGAACGGCGAAGCGCTCTCGCAGCTGCCGCCGTGGGTGCAGGCGGCATCGAAACAGGGCGCGGTCGATCATTCGCGCTCGGAGGTCGTGCTGGTGAATGCGCCCTCCGGTGACTACGTCTTCTCCGTCATCACCAAGAATCTCGCCGATTCCAGCTGGACCGCGGACAACGAAGGCTGGGTGCTGATCCGCAAATTGTCTGCGCTCCTCTGGCGCCGCTTCGAGCCGCGGCACCCATGGATGCCGGACCCCGGCGCCGCCGCACTCAAGCCGTAGCAGACTACACACATGCGGACGCGGCTCGAGGCATCCGGCGCTGCGCGTATCGCGTGTACGCTGCTCGGTGTTCTGAGCACGGCGTGTGGCGGCGCGGGCGGTACGCGCGGCGTGGCGCCGGTGCGGCCAGTTATGGTGCCCAGGGATGCATGCGCGTCTCCCGCGCTCGAAGGAGCGCCCCGGGATACCGTCGTCGTAGGGATTACGGAGCCGGTCGACCCGCGGCATGCGCCGGCGGGGACGAATGACGGAGAGCGAGTGGTGTTCGCGCAGTTCTACGAAACACTCGTTCGCGTGGGCTGTGCCGGCGACGTGGTACCGGGCGCGGCGGCAGCGTGGCGCAACGATTCCGGCACCGCGTGGACGTTCGTGCTCGCCAGCAGTGCGATGGCGGTGACGGTTGGACGGAACCCGGGCAGTGCCAGCGCGCGCCTCTCGAACATCCGCGGCACGGGCGACAGCCTCCGCATTACGCTGTCCGGGTACGAACCGAATGCGCCGGCGTGGCTCGCCGACCGGCGGCTCGCGTTGATCGGCGCGTCCGGCACAGCTTCCTGGCCAGTTGCGACCGGCGCGTTCGGTCCCGTGATCCGCGGGGGCGCTCTCTTCGGGTTGCCGGCGAACGGTGGTCGCCCAGTCCTGTCGTTCGTGATCCGTCCCGCCGCGGACGGGCGCGACCTGCTCGATGCCGGTGCGGACCTCGTAATTTCGCGCAGCCCTTCCGTTATCGCCTATGCGGAGCATCGCGCCGAGGTCGTGACCATCCCGCTCGCATGGGACCGCACCTACGCATTGCTCACGCGCGCCGGCGGGGCCGCAGATGGTGACTCGCTCCCGCTCGCGGCGCGCGACGCGATGGCCCGCGACCTGGTGGGCCCGAACGCACGTGGCGCCCGGGGCCCATTCTGGTGGGACGACGGGCGCGGCTGCACTACATCCGCGACACCACGAAGTGCGGTGGGACGCCGGGTCGTGTACCCGCGCGGCGACGCGGTCGCGCAGGCGCTCGCGGAACGCGTGGTTGCGCTCGCGGCGGCGCCCAACCCGCCGGCGTGGGCCGCTTCCCTCCGGGGCGCGGCCCCGCTGACGACGCTTGCCGTCGACGGACCCGGCCTGGCGCACACACTGGGCAACGGGATCGCCGCCGCTGTGATCCTCCGGTTGCCGGCCATGGCGCCGGCAAGCAACTGCCTCGACGAACTAGCCTGGCGCCGTGACGACCTGCTCACGCCACTCGTCGACACCCGCGCACTGGCAATCATCCGGCGTGGCGCTGTGCGGATCAGCTCGGATGCGGATGGATCCATCCGCATCATGCGCGGCGACACGCAATGACCTTCCGCGCGCGGCTCTTCACCGCATTCACTGCCGCATCCGTGTTGCCGCTCGCGCTCCTCGCATACGGCGTTCGCCACGAAATGGGCGCACGACTGACGAGCGAATACGAGCAGCGGGTGCGCGCCGCCGCGGCCGAGGTGCAAGACGCACTCTCGTCTGATGCGGCGGCCGTCAGCGCCGCGCTCGCGGCGCTCGCGCATGACCTCGCGTCGGACAATCGTTTTCGCCTCGCTCAGGTGCAGCAGGACGAGGGCGAGCGCCGCTGGCTGCTCGACCTCGCCGGCGAGCGAATGCGCGCCGGCGGCCTGGCGCTGCTGCGTATCCAGGATAGCGCGGGGCGCATCCTCAGCTCCGGCCAATTCCGGAACGAGTTTGATCAGGCCGCGCCCGAAATTCCCCGAGCACTGGCGTCGGCTGCACCCGCGATCACCGTTGCACAGGTGCGGACCGCAGGTGGATCGCTGCTGGCGGTCGTTCGGGCAGACTCCTTCACCGTTACGGGGCAACGTTTCACGCTGGTCGGCGGGCGCATAGTCGATTCGATATCGCTGGCGCACGCCGTACGCGGCCGGGATCTCGGCGTGATGCTGACGACTGGCAGCGATACGCTGCTCCGCGCGGGCGCCGGCGGGGCCGGCATCGGCGTCAGCGAGACGGCAATAGGCTACGTGGCCGCAACCGGCAGCCTGCGTGACGCGCGGCTCGTGATCACTCGAAGCCCCGGCACGCTCGATGCGATCCGGCGGGGAATCGATCGGTGGACACTCGCCGCGCTCGCGCTGACACTGCTGCTCGCGATGGCGCTGGCGGCCGCGCTGGCGGCGCGGGTCAGCCGGCCGCTCGCGCGTCTCGCTGAACAGACGGCAGCACTCGACCTCGACCGGCTCGATCAGCAGTTTGCGACCGACGGCGACGATGAAATTGGTGCGCTGTCCCGCCTGCTCGCGGCGCTCACCGACCGCCTCCGCACGGGCACCGTGCGCCTCCGGGATGCGGAGCGCCGCGCGGCGTTCGGCGACGTGGCACGGCAGGTGAACCATGACGTGAAGAACGGCCTCGCCCCGATCCGCCATGTGGTGCGGCACCTGGGCGAGGTCGCGCGCGACGAACCGGACCGGTTGGCGCTCGTGTTCGCCGAACGCCGCGGCACACTCGATTCAAGCGTCGACTACCTCGAGACGCTCGCGCGCAACTACGCCCGCCTCGCGCCGAATGCCGATGCGTCGCGCTGCGACTTGAACGCCGTCGCGCGCCAAGTGGCCGCCAATCTCGATCCGGCGCGCGCCACCGTTCGCCTGGAGCTCGCCCCTGCGTTGCCGCCCGTCATGAGCGATCCGGTCGCGCTGAGACGCATCGTGGAAAATCTTGCCGGTAACGCAGTAGACAGCCTCGCCGGACGGGCCGGCGGCGTCACATTTACAACGTCGCACGCGAACGGCGCCGCATCCCTTACCGTTGCGGATACCGGGCGCGGCATGTCCCGCGAGGAGTTGGCACGCGCGTTCGACGACTTCTACACCACGAAATCCGGCGGCACCGGCCTTGGGCTCTCCGTCGTCCGCCGGCTCGTCGCCGATCTCGGCGGCACGCTGCGAGTCGAGACCGAACCCGGTGCGGGATCGCGCTTCACAGTCGACGTTCCGGCAGGAGGAACCGCATGACCGTGGTGCTCGTAGTCGACGACGTGCGCCCGATGGCGGATCAGTACGCCTATGACCTGCGACGGGTGGGCGGCTTCGATGTAGAGGTGGCCGAGGGCGGCGCCGAGGCGATCGCCCGGCTGGGCGGCGATCCGGTCGATTGCGTGGTGCTCGACCTGGAGATGCCGGGTGTCGACGGGTTCGAAGTACTTCGCACGCTGGAGCGGAAGGGTATCGAAACGCCGGTGGTCGTCTATACCGGAACCGGAAATTTCGACCGTTGCGTGCAGGCGATCCGGCTAGGCGCGTACGGCTTCGTCGACAAGGCGGAGCCAATGGAGCGGGTGGTACAGGAAATCCGGTCGGCGGTCGAGCGCCGCCGCCTGCGCCTCGAGGTGTCTACGCTGCAGCGACGCCTCGGCGAAAGCTCGCTGGCCGGGCGCAGTCAGGCGATCGAACGCTTGCGTGACACCATTGCGCGGATTGCGCCGGTGCCGAGCACGGTGCTCATCACGGGCGAGAGTGGATCGGGCAAGGAGCTCGTCGCCCGCGACCTGCATCGGCTCGGTGCCGGATCCGGCGGACCATTCCTCGCCATCAACTGTGCGGCGCTACCGGAGCATCTCGTCGAGAGCGAGCTGTTCGGGCACGAGCGTGGCGCGTTCACCGGCGCTGCCACGATGCGCCAGGGTGCGTTCGAAGCCGCCGGACGCGGGACGCTCTTTCTCGATGAAATCGGCGAGCTGCCGCTCGCGGCGCAGGCGAAGTTGCTCCGAGTACTGGAAGACCGGACCGTCACACGGCTGGGCAGCACGCGCTCCGTGCCAGTCGAGGCGCGCGTGGTCGCGGCGACCAACCGTGATCTCGAGGCTGAAGTTACGGCGGGCCGCTTCCGGGAAGACCTCTATTATCGTCTCAACGTCCACACTGTTTCGGTGCCGCCGCTCCGCGATCGCCGCACCGATATACCGATGCTGGCCGAACGCTTCCTGGCAGCAACGTGCAGCAGATTCGGGATGCTGCCGAAGCGAATTGCCGGTGACGCGCTTGACCTTCTGATGGCGTATGACTGGCACCGCAACAACGTGCGCGAGCTCAGGAACGCCGTCGAGCGCATGGTGATCGCAGCGGATGGAGAGATGATCCGGCCGGACCACTTGCCCCGCGAGATCGCCGGCGCCGCCGCGCCCGCGCCGGCCGGCGCCGCGCGGCACACATTTCAGGCACTGCGCGCCGAAGCGGAGCGAGCCATTATCGTGGCAGCGCTCGAGAAGCACGATTGGCACATCACGCGCACCGCTGAATCGCTGGGACTCGCAGACCACGCGAGCCTGCTGAAGATCATGCGCCGGCTCGAAATCCGCAGATAACTTGCCGCGCCGGCGTGTCCGGCTGGACACGAGCATCCCTCGTAGGCGTGTCCGGCCGTCCACCATCACGCGTCCAGCACGTTCGCATCGAATCACCCATCTCGTTCAGCGTCAATCACCTGCACCGTTCGCTACCCCCACACCCCCGAGTGGCCGCGCGTTTGCCTTTACAGTGCGCGCCGTCCACCGCGCCGCATGGCGCACCACTCGAGGAGGATCCGATGTCTGCCAGCCGCCCACGCTTCCCGCTCGCCGCCGTATCGATGTTTGCTCCATTCGCGCTGCTCGCCTGCGGCGACGGTCCGAAGCCCGTCACCACCAGCAGCGTCGGGGCCAGCACGCCCACCGTGCGCACCGCACCAGCAGCGATTGCGGCCGGCATGCCGGCCACCGCTCCAGTTACGATCACCTTTGCCGATGGCGAGGCCGCGTACCGCGCCGGTCGTTATGAGGACGCGGCCAACTGGTTCGCCGAATACAGCGAGCGCCATCCGGCCAATGCCGGTGCCGAGTACATGCTCGGACTGTCCGCGTGGAAGTCGGGTGATCTCAAGGGCGCGCGCTCGGCACTCGACCGCGCAATTGCGCTCGACCCGCGCAACGTGAAGGCGCTGCTCAACTCGGCCCGCGTGCTGCTCGATCTGGGCAAGACCGATGAAGCGCTCGACCGCGTCAACTCGGTGCTGGCGATCGATTCTTCCTCCGCCGTAGCCCGCCGGCTCCAGGGCCGCGCACTGCACGGCAGCGGCGATGCCGAAGGCGCGATCGACGCCTATCTCTCGGCACTCGAAATCGATGAACGGGATGTGTGGTCGCTGAACAACCTCGGACTCGTGTACATCGAGCAGGGCCGGAATGACGAAGCGCTGCTGCCGCTCTCCCGCGCCGTCGAATTGCAGCCCCGCGCCCCGATTTTCCAGAACAACCTCGGCATCGCGTTGGAACGGACCGGCCACGCGGCGCAGGCAACCAAGGCATTCGAAGCCGCGCTCGAGTCGGACAGCAGCTACACCAGGGCGGCGGTAAGCCTCGCTCGCGTCTCATCGCGCAGCGACAGCAGCGAAACGGGCACGATCGATCTGAAGGAGCTGGCGCAGAACTTTACCTTGCAGATCCGCATGCTTCGCGACTCGGTGACCACGGTCGGAACCGATTCGGCAGAGGTGATCCCGGCCCCGAAGGTGTCGGACCCGGTCACGCCGGAGACTGATGCGAAGTGAGCGGCGGCGGGAAGCACAAACAGCCGGGGGCGTATCGCAAGCGCGGTACGCCCCCGGCCACGTAATATTCCGCATGGCGACGTTCCTCACCATCGACCTCCGACGCGCCGCACGCCTCCTGGGCCGCGCCCTCCTGCGCCGCTGCCCCAATTGCGGCGGCGGCGGCATCTTCACCGGCTGGTTCCATATGCGCGCCGCGTGTCCCACGTGCGCCATTCCATTCGAGCGCGGTGAGCAGGGATATCAGGTTGGCGCGTACATGTTCAACATCGTCGTCGCCGAGCTGATCTTCGCTGGGGTGTTCGCTGGGGTGCTGGTCTCGACCTGGCCGTCTCCGCCATGGGATTTGCTTCAGTACGGAGGCGGCGTACTGATGGTGCTCGCACCGATTCTTTTTTATCCGTTCTCCAAGACGCTCTTTCTGGCGTTCGATCTGATATTCCGGCCGGTTGCGCACGAGACCGCGGGAGGCTCACGTTGACACAGCACATCCTGGGCGCGCACACGATCGACAACGGGGGCATTCAGCAGGCGGCCCGCCGCGCAGGCAGTGCCGGCATGCAGGCTTTGCAGATCTTTACCGCCATCCCGAAATACTACGGTGACCGCATCAGCATGAAGCCGGAGCGGGTGGAGCGCTTCCGTGCGGCCCTCGACGAGGCAGGGATTGCCCCGCGGAACGTGGTCGTGCACGCGGCGTACGTGCTCAACACGGCGAGCGACGACGATGAGAAGTGGAATCGCGCGCGCGGCGGACTCACGAAGGAGCTCGAACGGTCTACCGCCCTGGGCGTGGGCGCGGTCTGCTTTCATCCGGGCGCGGCAAAGGACGGCGATCGAAGTGCGGCGGCCGAGCGGATCGCACGGGCGATCACGCACGCGCTGCAGACGGTGGAGGGCGACACGCGCCTGCTGATCGAGAATACCGCGGGCGCCGGCACTACGATGGGACGCACACCCGAGGAGATCGGCGCCGTACTCGCATCCGTGCCGCCGGCACTTCGATCGCGTACCGGCTACGGCCTCGACACCTGTCACCTCTTTGCCGCCGGGAACGACATTTCGGAATCCGAATCCGCACTCACCGGCGTACTCGACGCATTCGAGTCGATCACCGGGGAGGCGCCGGGCTTCTTCCACCTGAACGACAGCGAAGGCGCGCTCGGCTCCAACCGCGACCGTCACATGCTGATCGGCGAAGGCGCCATTGGGCAGGCGCCGTTCGGCTGGCTGCTTCGTGACCGGCGCGCGAAGGGCGTCCCGCTGATTCTCGAGACGCCCCAGGCAAACTTTGAAATTGCCGACGACGACGTGTCCGCCGATCCCTATGACATCAGGATGATGACGCTCCTGCGCTCGATGACCTAGCGCACGAACCGCTGCAGGTGCAGCAGATCGTCCCCGCCTCCGGCTACTCCGTCTCGCTCAGCGACTCCCAGCGCACGAATGCCTCGGCCAACTCGCGCTCGACCGCGGCGAGCCGGGATCGCGCCGAGACCACGCTCGAGCCATCCCGATACAGCGCCGGATCGGCCAACGAGGCATGCAGCGACTTCTGCTCGTTCTCGAGCGCTTCGATCCTCGACGGCAGCAGTTCGAGCTCCTGCCGGTCGCGATAGCTGAGCTTCCGCCGAGCCGATGCGGCCGTCGCGCGCGGCCGGGACGTGTCGGCCCTCGCCGGCTTCGCCTCCCGCGCCTGCCGTGCCGCGGCCTGGCGGCGCCAATCCTCGTAGCCGCCGACGTATTCGCCCACCAGGCCTTCACCCTCGAGCACGAGTGTGCTGGTGACCACGTCATCCAGAAACGCACGGTCGTGGCTCACGAGCAAAAGCGTGCCCGTGAATTCCACGAGCAGCCCCTCCAGCAGCTCGAGTGTTTCCGCATCCAGATCGTTGGTCGGCTCGTCCATCACCAGCAGGTTGAACGAGCGGGTGAAGAGCCGCGCCAGAAGCAGCCGGTTTCGTTCGCCTCCCGAAAGCACCCGCACCGGTGTCCGCGCGCGCTCCGCCGAAAACAGAAAATCCTGCAGGTAGCCCAGCACGTGCCGCCGATTGCCGTTGACCGTCACGTGATCGGCACCATCGGCGACATTGTCCTGCACATTGCGGTCTTCGTCGAGTTGCTCGCGGAGCTGGTCGAAGTACGCCACCTCGAGCCGGGTGCCAAGGGTGATAATTCCGCTGTCAGGAGCCAGTTCGCCCAGGAGCAGCCGAAGGAGCGTCGTCTTGCCCGAGCCGTTGGGCCCGATGATCCCGACCTTGTCGCCCCGCATGATGGTGGTCGAAAAGTCCGCGATGATGGGCCGCTCGCCGTACGAGAAATTGACGTCCTCCGCGTCGATCACGAGCCGGCCGGACCGCTCGCCGGACTGCAGCTGCAGCCGTGCCGTGCCGGTGCGCTGCCGCCGTGCGCTCCGCTCCTGTCGCATCGCTTCGAGCGCGCGGACCCGGCCCTCGTTGCGCGTGCGCCGCGCCTGAATGCCCTGCCGGATCCACACCTCTTCCTGCGCCAGCTTCCGGTCGAACTCGGACCACTGCTTGGACTCGGCGTCGAGCACGGCCTGCTTCCGCTCGAGGAAGGTGTCGTAGTCGCAGGCCCAGTCCACCATCCGGCCGCGATCGAGCTCGACGATTCGTGTGGCGATGCGGCGAAGGAATGCGCGGTCGTGGGTGACGAACAGCAGCGTGATCGGCTGGTCGAGCAGGAACTCCTCGAGCCAGGCGATGGCGTCCACATCCATGTGATTCGTCGGCTCGTCGAGCAGCAGCAGATCGGGCTGGCTCACGAGCGCGCGCGCGAGCAGCACCTGGCGCTTCCGGCCGCCGGAGAGTGATGCGAACTCCGCATCCGGATCGAGG
>JBDTQV010000043.1:0-11356 GCA_039932015.1 Gemmatimonadota bacterium
CTCTGTCCCGTTCGGTCGATCCACGGCGCCAGCCGTCCCGGCGACGGACCGATGCGCTGCAACTGTCCCATGTCCTGCGAGCGATGGAGGCTCCGCCCCTGCATTGCGATCTGGTGATACGACTGTCCGACTGCCGGATCGATCGCACCGCCCTCGAGCATCACGATGGCGCCGGCCGTGTCGAACCGCGCATTGCGGAACAGTTTCAGCGGCGTCCACGGGGGAAGCCCTTCCTCGCGCAGCAGGTCGGGAAATTTCGTTGAGTCGCCGGCGACCTTGAACGCCTCGAGCGCCGCCCAGCCGGCGGCCTGATGCTGGCCGTGGCCGTCGCGGGGGGTGCCGCTGAAGATCGAAACGATGATTTGAGGTCGGAACCGCCGCACGATGCGTACGACGTCCTTCAGCACACTGTCGCGCGGCCAATGCGCCCATGTGTCGTCGAGCGTTTTGGAGAACCCGAAATCATAGGCGCGGGTGAAGAACTGCTGCGCGCCGTCGAGCCGGCGCGCGGCGAGCAGTTCCTCGGTCCGGAGCAGGCCGAGCGCCGCGCCCAGCTCCGAGCCGATCAGGTTCTGTCCCCCTTCGCCCCGGTTAAGCGACAGATACGCCGCCTCGGCGCCCTCGCCGCGAACGAGGATCGTGAGCAGCTCGGTATCCTCGTCGTCCGGATGCGCGCCGATCAGCAGCACGCGCTTATCGTGCCCCAGCACGCGCAGCTCGTGATCGAGCGCGACGAGGCCACCGGTCGATGGCGGCGCAAGTTGCGCGGAAGAGCGGCTGGATGGAACTGAGAGCGCGAGGAGGAGAAACGCGGCGAGCGATCGAAGGCGCAAGAACCCCGTCCGGTCAGAGAGGATGCGGAAGCTAGCCGCATCCTCCCGCGTGGTAAACGCCCGTCTGCGCGTGCGGCGGCGTCAGCGTCCGCGAGGGTGGGGCGGAGACTCGGTCTCGTCGCCCAGTGGTACATCCCGAAACGACTTGGCGAGCTTCGGATGGCGGCGCCAGAGAAAGACGAGCATCGCCGCCGCCCCGGCAGCGCTGCCGGCAACGATGACCCAGCTCGGAAAACGCTCACCGGTCCACGGCGCGATCGCGAACATGAGGCCGGCCGAAAAGCCGAGCGCGACCACGAGTCCAATCACCAGGCCCATGCGCCATGCGAGCTCCCGCGCCGCGGCATGAACAAGTGCGGTCAGCCCGATGCCGAAGGCCGCAAACGCCGCTCCGTGAATGAGCGTCGCGACGAGCACGCCCATCGGATACACCCCGGGTGGCACTCCGTCCGGCCCGTGCAAGGCGAGCGCGCCCAGCGTCGACGGCGTGCGGAGCGGATGGCCGGCAGACATGTCGATGACGAAGTACCACAATGCGAGGACTGCCGCGCCGACGATGCCGGTGAGAAGGCCTTCACGAATGAGCGAGTGGCGCGCGTCAGGCATGCGTGATCCTCGGAGAACCAGCGGGAGGTGGCCCGCGCCCGGCGGTGCAGACTCGGTCAGTCGGGTGAGCGTGCGTCGGGATGGACGCCGGCTGACACGTTCGCCGTGGACGGGGTTACGGCTTGTGGCGACGCCTCGCCGACGTTTCGGCGCAAGTCACGTGCGTCAAGCTGCATCGGCGCTTCATTCCAGTCGTCATGCAGCTCTTCCTCGTCGTTGCCCAGCCGGCGACCGACGATGAACGCCGCGACGAATGTCGCCACCGCGGTTGCGAGCAGCGCGGTACCGATCGCCTGGCGGGCGCCGTAGAGCAGCACAAGCATCCCGAGGGAAATGAGGATCGTGCCTATGCCGCGAAGAAACTCGTCGACGTTGCGCCATGCCGTCCGGCGCGCCCAGTAGACCGATGCGATCAGGCCGAGAATGCCCAGAACGAGCATCCCGTACCAGATGAGAATCCAGTAGCGCCGGCCAGCAACCATGCGGCACGCCTCGTCGGAGAGCCAGTAACTACAGTATCGTCGAGATTATCACCGAAATCGGTGCGACACCAGAGCAGGTGTAACTGAAATCAGCGCGCTTGCTCCGCCGCACACCGTACGCATCCACAGTCCCGTCGCAACTGCTCGAATCCGTAGATGCCGGTGTCGTGACCATCGCTCCAGCGGATCCGCAGCCCGTACGCGCCGACATGTGAGATGCTGAGCGGTTCGATGGCGGCGGGGACGCTGCCGGGATTGAGCAACGGACGCCCGCTCGTTTCCTCGACACAGGCGGCGCACCGGCACGCGAGGCGGAGCGCTCTCGCTGGATAGACGAACACGTGCCCCGCCTGGTCCCACTCGACCTCGAGCCCGTCGGCTCGCCGGGTGATCGCGTATGGCACTGGAGGAAGTGTGGGCACGCGATGTTCCGTCATGAATGGCAAACGGCCGCCGCAGAATCACTCTGCGGCGGCCGCTGGGCAACTGGTGGTCGACGAGTCATGCGCAGTACGCCGCCCGTTCCCGGTACCTCTGATCAGGCGACGAGATCGCGGAGACGATCACCGGTCTCACCCTCACGGAGGCGCACCAGCGCACGATCGCGCAGTTGACGGATCCGCTCGCGGGTGACGCCCATCATTCGGCCGATCTCCTCGAGCGTACGGCTGTTGCCATCGTCGAGTCCGAAATAGAGCCGAAGCACCTTCGCGTCCCGCGGCGGAAGTACCGAGAGGGCGGCCTCGATGTCCTGCGTCTGGCTGTTGGCCATCGTGGACATGTCGGTGCTTTCCTGCTCGCCGCTGGTGAACCGTTCAATTCGCTCGTTACCTTCGCCATCACGAGTGGGGTGGTCGAGGCGGACGGCCTCGGAATTGAGCGCGCTGAGGCTGCGCACCGCTTCGACGGTCAGGCCAGTGGCTCGCGCCAGCTCTTCGGTCGTCGGCATGCGGCCGAGGCGATCCTTGAGGAGCGTGGTGGTGCGGCCGAGACGGCTCAGGTCGGCGGTACGGTTCAGCGGCACCCGGACCGGGCGGCCGTGGCGGGCAATCGCCGCCTGCACTGCCTGGCGAATCCACCAAACAGCGTACGAGATGAACTTGACGCCGCGATCCGGGTCAAACTTCCGGGCGGCCGTCATCAGGCCGAGGTTGCCTTCGCCGATCAGGTCGACGAGCGGCACTCCGCGGTTCTGGAACTTCTTGGCGACGGACACGACGAATCGGACGTTGTGCCGGGCGAGCTTTTCCTGGGCCACGACGTTGCCACGGAAGGCCTTCCGGGCAAGCTCCATCTCCTCCTCACGATTGAGGAGCGGGACGCGGCTGATTTCGTCCAGGTAAAGGTCGAGGCTTTCACGCCCCTCATCCACCGCTCGGGCGATCTGCGCCGGCCGAACCGGACGACGCTTTGCACGCGCTTTGATTGTCACGCTCACAGCCTCCTCTGGGACTGGCGTCCCCTGTACACTGCGGGCCAAGTTGGCGGCTCGGGCTACAGTCCGCCAATATATGGCCTAACACCCATAAAATCAACAGTTTAGATAAAGCTTAGCGGCGGCGGCAGTTGCGACGGTTCGGTGATCGTCAAACGGAACGCCGCGTGCCGAGCTCGCGGGTGCGAACGATTTTCGGATCCCGCGCTGGCAATCCGGGTGCTCACACCCTTTCTACTGGTGCTGTAGACGCTTGTTCCAACGGTATTTGCACCGTTTTGGTTCCCAGCGCCGGAACGGCGACCCGCGGGAAGTTTTACCGCAGAGACGCGGACGGCTCACAGAAAAGTTTGTGGTCTCGTGCACGGAGCTCCCGGCACGAGACCACATCAGCCGCAGCTGCCGGCGTTGTTCCCTGAACTCTCTGCGCCGCTGAGCCCTCTGCGTCTCTGCGGTAAAACCTGCGCCTCGAACCCCCGCCTGCCTACATGCCCGACATCTCCTGCGGAGTCTCGGTGATCGACTTCCTGGCATCCTTGCCCGATCCGGTCAGCTCGAGCGTCATGCGCGAACTGGCCGCCTTGATCAGGCCGAACGGGACCTCCCGCGAAACCCAGACATCGTTGCTGTCAGCGGGGTTACGGAGGTGCGTCACGGTGAAGTTCCCGGCCGGGACCGTGACCGATTCGCTGCCCACCACCGTGAATGACTTGCACTCGCTCGCCCAGGACATTGCCGGGTTCCCGCGTCCGCCCGGTCCGCCCGGGCCTCCGCGACCCTGACCGCCCGGCTGGCCGCCCTGCCGCATCATTCCCATCATCGAGCCCGACATCTTCATCGCCGGCTGGTCACCGCGTTTCGCGATCATTTCGATGACCTGGCCCTGCTCGAATGGATAGCTCGGTACCAGCAGTTCGCTGATCATCTTGCCGCGCTCCGATTCGTTCACCGTCTCAAACCACAGCGCATCCTTTCCGTCCCGCTTTTCCTGGCCGACGAGCGCAAGGCGCATCGAGGCGTCCTGGCCATTCCGCGTCGTCTTGTATTGAGCCCAGCTTCCGACGGCCGGGGTAGCGCGAAACGAGCAGGCATCCTGGGCCTGCGCGGTACCTGCAGTAGCCGCGAGCAACGCCGCGGCGGTAATCATTGCACGCATGTAGCAACTCCGGGGTAGAGGTCGACCGACATCAGGTTGTACGATCCACCTGCCCCGCTCGTTGAAGCGACGCCGCGGTACCGGTTAAACGGCTTTCATTTCCGTCACGAGCTGCGCGAGCGATCCGCGCGCATCCCCGAAGAGCATCGACGTCCGCTCGGCATGGAACAGCTCGTTTTCGATGCCGGCAAACCCCGGGTTCATGCTTCGCTTGAGCACGATCACGCTCCGTGCGCGATCGGCGTTGAGGATCGGCATGCCGTAGATCGGGCTCGTCGGATCGTTCCGCGCGGCGGGATTGACCACGTCGTTGGCGCCGATCACCAGCGCGACGTCCGCCTGCTCGAACTCGCCGTTGATCTCGTCCATGTCGTACAGTCGGTCGTATGGCACGTTGGCCTCGGCCAGCAGCACGTTCATGTGCCCGGGCATCCGGCCGGCCACCGGGTGGATCGCGTATTTCACCTCCCCGCCCCGGCGCTCGACCAGCTCGGCCAGCTCACGGACCTGATGCTGCGCCTGTGCCACCGCCATTCCGTAGCCGGGGACGATGATCAACTTTCGCGCGTACGCCAGTTGCACCGCGGCATCTTCGGCCGAGATGGCGCGCGTGGGTTTTGCCTCGCCGATCCGTGCGGCGCCCGCCGCCGGCGCTCCGCCAAACGCTCCGAAAAGCACGTTGCTGAACGAACGGTTCATCGCCTTGCTCATGAGCACCGACAGCAGCAGTCCCGACGCGCCATCGAGCGCACCGCAGATGATGAGCACGGTGTTGCCGATTGCGAAGCCGGTCGCCGCGGCGGCCAGGCCCGCATACGAGTTGAGCAGCGACACGACGACCGGCATGTCGGCACCGCCGATCGGCAGCACCATGAGCACGCCGCTCAGCAGCGCCATGGCGATCATCGTGAAGAACAGCGCGGGATTCCCCGGCCGCGCAACCAGATAGGCGAACAGCACCAACGTCGCCCCGAACAGCGTCAGGTTGACCGCATTCTGGCCGCGATACGTGATCGGCTTCCCGCCGATGAGCTCCTGCAGCTTGGCAAAGGCCATGAAGCTGCCGGTGACGGTGAGTGCACCAAACAGGACTTCGAATCCGAGCGCCGCCATCTGCGACGGCGGCACCACCCCGCCCAGGGTGTGATACTCGGCAATGCCCACGAGGGTCGCGGCGAGCGCCCCGAACATGTGGGAGATCGCAATGCGCTGCGGCATCGCCGTCATCGGAACGAACATGCCGAGCGGATAGCCGATGAGCGTACCAAGGACGAGCCCGAGCGCGATCCAGTGGTACTCGACGATCTGGTGGTTGACGAGCGTGCCGAGGATTGCGAGCAGCATGCCGACCGCGGCCTGCTGCATGCCGCGGCGCGCGGTGTCCGGCTTCGTCAGGCTCCTGAGACCGAGAATGAACAGAACCGACGCCGCAAGGTACGCGGTCTGGATGAACGCGTCCCTCATCGCGGCGGAGCCTGCTCGGGTGCGGCTTTCGCGGCGCCGGGCGCCGCTTTGCCGGCGCCGGGTGCGGCCCGATGAAACATCTTGAGCATACGGTCGGTGATCAGAAATCCACCAACCACGTTGATCGTCGCGCACGTCACGGCGATGAGGCCGAGCACCGTGCTGACGCTGCCGTGGCGCGAGCCGGCGGCGACGAGCGAGCCCACGAGCGAAATGCCCGAGATCGCGTTGGTCGCCGACATCAGCGGGGTATGCAGCAGCGGGGGCACGCGCGTGATGATCTGGTAGCCGACGAAGCCGGCGAGCACGAAGACGTACAGCTCGATCACGAAAGTGGCGGACATCGCGCCTCCCGAGAGATGCGCCGGCCGGACGCGGAGAGCTACGCGCGCACCGCGCCGGCGTGCGTGACGCGCATCGGCCCGGCGATGGGATCATCGTCGGCGGCGGTGGCGCCGTCCTTGAGGATGTATTCGAGAAAGGTCACCACATTCCTGCCGTACATCTGGCTCGCGTGATACGGCAGCGTGCTCGGCAGATTGACCGGACCGATGACGCTCACGCCGTGCGCCACGACGGTCTCGCCCGCGCGGGTGACGTCACAGTTGCCACCGGCTTCTGCCGCCAGGTCTACCACGACCGAACCCGGGCGCATCGTGGCGAGCATCGCGTCGGTCACGAGAATGGGCGCGCGGCGGCCGGGAATCTGGGCGGTGGTGATCACGAGATCCATGTCGCGGATGTGCGTGCCCACCGCCTCGAGCACGCGCCGCTGCTCCTCGTCGCCCAGCGCGGCGGCGTAGCCGCCGGCGCCTTCCGCCGTTGCGCCCGCTTCTACGAACGTGGCGCCGAGGCTCTGGACCTGCTCACGAACAGCCGGCCGCACGTCGAACGCCGACACGACGGCGCCAAGCCGGCGGGCCGTTGCAATTGCCTGCAGGCCCGCGACGCCGGCGCCCAGCACGAAGACGCGCGCCGGCGAGATGGTGCCCGCCGCAGTGGTCAGCATCGGCAGGAAGCGCGGCAACGCCGCCGCGCCGATCAACACCGCCTTGTAGCCGGCGACCGTGGCCTGCGACGACAGGACGTCCATCGACTGCGCCTTCGAGGTGCGCGGCACCAGCTCCATCGCGTAGGCCGTGATCCGGCGCTCGGCGAGGCGGGCGAACGTCGCGGCACCGCTCGCGGGCGAGAGCAGCGCGACGAGTGTCGAACCGGCAGCGAGCCGCTCGACTTCTCCGTCGCTCGGCCGCTGCACTTTCACGACGATTCCGGCACCGCCGGCGAACGCGTCCGGCACGATGGTGGCACCGGCCGCGACGTACTGTGCATCGGGAAAGCCCGCAGCGGCGCCAGCGTCAGGCTCGACGAGCACCTCGTGTCCCGCTTTCACGAGCCGTCCAGCGCCGTCGGGAACGAGCGCGACGCGGCGTTCGCGGTCCGCGGATTCCTTCGGGACGGCGATTCGCACCGTTCGCTAATTCCCGGCGAGCCACGCCGCGCCGAGTGCGTACCCCGGCGAGGAGGGGTCGAGTTCGAGCGTGAATTTGTTGTCGTCACTCGCGAGCTTGAGGCCGGCCCGGCCCAGGATTTCGTCGTACGGCAGCTCGTCGAGCCCCGCGACGTAGCGCCGGAAGAACTCGGCATGATCGCTTCCGCTCACGTCGTCCACCGCACGGCGGAAGTCCTCGACTGTGTAGCCGTGGCCCTGGAGGTAATAGCTGGTCGTACGGCCGAGCCAGAACCGTTGCCACATGAGTCGCATGACGTCGTCGAGCGTCTTGCGGCCGCCGGTGCGCGAGCGGATGTCGAGGTCGAGCAGCCAGCCGAGCAGCTCGCCCTTGTTGTAGTACGAGATGTTGGTATTGCGGGCGTTGGTCTTCTGGCGGAGGACAACACCGTCGAAGAACCAGGCATTGTACGAGCTCTGCTCTGCGCTCATCAACTTGTGCCCGGGCGCGTTCTGCAGCGTGGTGACGGCATTCGCCACGCGAGCCAGGTACCGCGCAGAATCGGTGAGCCCGGCGCGGTGGAGTGTCCGTGCGCCGTAGTAGTTGGTGATCCCCTCGCCGATCCAGAGCGTGCGCGTCGGGTTCTCATGCACATAGTCGAACGGCCCGAGCTCAGCCGCGCGCAGGCGCTTCATGTTCCAGGTGTGAAAGAACTCGTGCGCAAAGACCTCGATGCGTCCCATGAGGGCGCTCGAATCTGCGCCCGCTGTCGCGAGGGAAACCGGTTGGCTGATCTGGGTCGACGTCGTGTGCTCCATGCCGTCGCCGCCGTTCTTGTCCAGGTAGTGCACCATGAACGTGTAATGCTTGACCGGCTGCTGTCCCCACATGGCGACTTCACTGCGCACGATCCGCTCGATCGAGCGGACGAGCAGACCGCGCGCCGCGCCCGGATCGGCGTCGGTGTGCAGCATGACGCGATAAATGGAGCCGTTCACGTCGAAGCTGTCGACGCTGAAGGCGTTGGAGATTTCCGTCGGATTGTCGATCATCATGTCGTAGTTGGGGAACCGGTATTCGGGCCCCGCCACCGGCTGGCCGTTGAGGACCTGCCATGCGGCCGGCCCCGCGTACGTCACGCGCACCGGGTCCGGTTTGTGTCCCACCACGTATACGAAGATGTTGCCGGGATTCAGATTGATGTGCGTCGAATCGATCTGCGACATCGAGCCATTCAGATCGTTCCAGAACACGCGATAGCCGAAGGTGATCGGGCGGGCACGCGGGCACTTTACTACCCAGGTCGTCTTGTCGCGCTTCGGTGCGTTGACGCTGGAGCCGCCGCACGTCGCCGACACTTCCTGCACGTTGGCGGCGAAGTTGAGGATCGAATAGCGACCCGGATACCACGCCGGCAGCTGGAAAACGATCTCGTCTGACGTGCGGCGCCCGACCCTCACCTGCACATCACCCAGGTGGGTGGCGGGCTCAGCGCTGCGAAATTCGTACGCGATCTCGTATGGCGCGGGCAATGGGGCAAGCCGGATCGCAGGGGCCAGCAGCAGCGCGAGCGCAGGCAGCATCGGTATCCTCGATCGAGGTGGGAGTGACGTCTAACAGTAATACGCCGCCGCGGTTTGCGACCACCGCCCGGGCGGAGGTATCGTCCGCTAGCCATGCAGACCACAACGCGCGTCATCGCCACGGCACCAGGATCGATCGGGAACATTGGCCCCGGGCTCGACATCCTGGGCCTTGCCGTCACAGGGCCGGGTGATTCGGTGATGGCCGAAGTGCGCGCTGGGCGCGGCGTCGAGCTGGCCGATCCCGGTCATCCCGACCTGCCGCGCGACCCTGAACGGCACAGCAGCGCGATCGCCGCGCGCGAAGTGCTGCGCATTGCCGGCGCGCGCGACATCGGAATTAAACTGTGGGTGCGGAAGCGTTTGCCGCTGAGCGGCGGGCAGGGCGGCAGCGGCGCGTCCGCGGTGGCCGGCGCCTCGGCCGCGAATGCGCTGCTGGGCACACCGCTCGGCACGACCGACCTGCTGCTCGCGGCCCTCGCGGCAGAAGAGACCGTTGCGGGGCGCCACGCCGACAATCTCGCGCCATCGCTGCTGGGCGGCGCCGTGCTCATTCGTTCGCTCGAGCCGCTCGACATCGTGCAACTCCCGGTCCCGGCGGCACTCCGCATCGTCCTGGCGCATCCGGCGCAGCAGCTCAGGACCGCGGATGCGCGCGCGGTGCTGCCGCGCGAGGTGCCGCTCGAGATTGCGCTGCGCCAGGCGGCGGCGGTCGCGGGCATCGTTGCGGCGCTCACGAGCGGCGATCTGGCGCTGCTCGGCCGTTCCATCGACGACGTCATTGCCGAACCTGCGCGCGCGCCGCTGCTCACCGGATTTCGCGAGGCGAAGGCGGCTGCACTCGGCGCCGGGGCGCTTGGCGCCTCTATCTCGGGCGCCGGCCCGACGGCGTTCGCGTTCGCGCCGGACGACGCGACGGGCGGACGCATCGCGCGCGCAATGGCGGAAGCGTACGCGGCGGCCGGTGTACGCTGCACCGTCCGCGTATGTGCCGTCGACCGTACGGGAGTCCGCGTTTCGTCCGATACTTCTGATCCGTCCGCGTTTGAGGGAGAGAACAGATGAGCTTCGACACCGATCGTCCGACGAGCTGGCAGGCGTGTCTCGCCTGCGGGAATGAGCTCGTCGAGACGGATCCGCGGGTACGCTGTCCTTTGTGCGGCGGACTGCTGGAAGTGCGACACCGCGCGCCGCAGCTCACACGCGAGGAGCTGCTGCAGCGATTCACCGAGCGCCGCGGAGGGCCGCCGGGAATCGGCTCGACCTCGGGCGTGTGGCGATTCCGGGAGATGGTGATGCCGTCGGCGGAGCTGCTGGTGTCGCATCCGGAAGGCAACACGCCGTTGTTGCACCGCACCGCGCTCGACGAGTACACCGGCGTCGACCAGCTGTTGCTGAAGCACGAGGGGCACAACCCTACCGGCTCGTTCAAGGACCGCGGCATGACGGTGGGTCTCACGCAGGCCGTGCGCATCGGTGCGACGGCGGTTGCGTGCGCCTCCACCGGCAATACGGCGGCATCGCTCGCCGCCTATGCCGCGCAGGCGAAGATTCCGGCGCTCGTGCTGGTGCCCGCCGGTGCCGTCTCGGACAACAAGCTGGCGCAGGCACTGGCCTACGGCGCGCGCACCCTTCTCGTCCGCGGCGACTTCGACGACTGTCTCCGGCTGATCGAGGAAGCGAGTACGCACCTTGGCGTGTATCTCCTCAACTCGATCAATCCGTTTCGCATCGAAGGACAGAAGACGATCGTGCTCGAGCTGCTGCAGCAGCTCGCGTGGGATCCGCCGGAGTGGATCGTATTGCCGGCCGGCAACCTGGGAAATCTGGCGGCGTTCGGGAAGGCGCTGCGGGAGCTGCAGGCGTACGGATTGATCACCCGCATGCCGCGGCTGGTGGGTGTGCAGGCGGACGGCGCGGCGCCGTTCGCACTCGATTTTGCCGATGGGTTCCGAACGCGCCACCGCGTGCGCGCGGAGACGGTCGCAACGGCGATTCGGATCGGTGATCCGGCATCGCACGACCGGGCGGTGCAGTCGATTCGCGACACCGATGGACTGGTGCTCAGCGTCAGCGACGCTGCGATTCTCGATGCCAAGGCCGCGGTCGACGGCTGCGGCATCGGATGCGAGCCAGCCAGCGCGGCGGCGGTCGCGGGAATCCGGCAGCTCGCCGAGGCCGGGCGGTTACGCGAAGGTGATCGCGTAGTGGCGGTGCTCACGGGTCACCTGCTCAAGGACACCGGCGTGCTGCTCGAGTACCATCGGGGCGGATCCGCAGGCGCGAGGGCCAATCCGCCAGTCGAGATCGAGGCGACGCTTGCAGCGGTGGAACGGGCGATGCCGC
>JBDTQV010000044.1:0-11333 GCA_039932015.1 Gemmatimonadota bacterium
GCCGTCCTCGGGGCGGCGATGTGCATCCTGCAGCGGAGCCCCGTCGTTTCCGCCATGTGGCTCATGTCCACGATGTTTTCGCTCGCGGCGATCTACGTGCTCCTCGGCGCGGAACTGATCGGCGCGCTCCAGGTGCTGGTGTACGTCGGCGCGATTCTCGTGCTCTTCCTGTTTGTGGTCATGCTGCTCAACCTGGGCACGGCGACCGGAGACATGCGCGGCCCGCCCACCGTCGCCGCGACGTTCGTCATTGCCGGACTCCTCGCGATCGAGCTCACTGCCTTGTGGCGCTACACGCCGCGGCGGATGATCGATGAGATCACCCGCGCACCGACGCTATCCGAGGCGGCCGCGTTCCCGGGTGGGCAGGCGATGCAGCACGCGGCCGGTCAGAACCTCGTGCAGAGCATCGCCGAGCCGATGTTCCGGACCTATCTGATTCCGTTCGAGATCACGTCGATCCTGCTCCTGGCGGCGCTGGTCGGTGCCGTCGTCCTCTCGAAGCGGAAGATCTGATGGAGACCGCGAAGTTTCTCGGTCCGTCGCTCGGCCTCAGTGCCATTCTGTTCAGTCTGGGCGTGGCCGGCGTGCTGCTTCGGCGGAACGCCATCGTGCTCTTCATGTGCGTTGAGCTGATGCTTAATGCCGTCAATCTCACCTTCGTGGCACTCGCGCAGCTGCACGGCGTCGCGGGGTGGATCATGGTCTTCTTCGTCATGACCGTGGCGGCCGCGGAAGCGGCGGTGGGTCTTGCGATTATCCTGGCAATCTTCCGGCACCGCCAGACGATCGATCTTCAGAACATCAATCTTCTGCAGGGCTGATGACTCTCTCCTTGCTGGCCCATGCGGAGAATGCCGGCGGCGCAGTCCCGGGCGCTATCGGTCTCGTGTGGCTGCTGGTCGCACTGCCGCTCGCAGGATTCCTCATCAACGGCGCGTTGTCGCTGTGGAGCCCGCGAGCGAAGAGTGCGGTGAGCGTCGTCGGCGCCGCGGTGCTCATCGGTTCCTTCGTGCTCTCGGTGCTCATCTTCCTCCAGCTGCGCCAGGCACCGCCGGAAGCGCCGTATATCGTGCGGCTCTGGACCTGGCTGCCGGTCGATGCGCTGCAGGTGCAGTTCGCCTTCCAGGTCGACCAGCTCTCGAGTGTGATGCTGCTCGTCATCACCGGCGTCGGCAGCCTGATTCATTTGTTCAGCGTCGGCTACATGCGCTCTGACGAGGGCTACGCGCGCTACTTCGCGTACCTGAACCTGTTCGTCGTGTTCATGCTCGTCCTCGTGCTCGGCTCGAGCATGCCGCTCATGTTCATCGGGTGGGAGGGGGTCGGGCTCTGCTCGTACCTGCTGATCGGGTTCTGGTTCACGGAGAAGGCAAACGCGGACGCCGGCAAAAAGGCGTTCATCGTAAACCGCATCGGCGACTTCGGCTTCCTCGTGGCGATGTTCATGATCTGGAACGCCGCCGGTTCGCTCGATTTTCCCGCCGTCGTGCATTGGGCCGAGACCAACCCCGCGCTCGCGGGGGGCGGGCTCGTCACCGCGATCACCCTCTTTCTCTTCCTCGGCTGCACCGGCAAGTCGGCGCAGATCCCTCTCTACGTGTGGCTACCGGACGCCATGGCCGGCCCGACGCCGGTCAGCGCGCTGATCCACGCGGCGACAATGGTCACGGCGGGCGTGTATCTGGTGGTGCGCCTGAGCGTGCTGTTCGCGATGGCGCCGTTCACGAGCGCCGTCGTGGCGGGTGTCGGAGCGCTCACGGCGCTCTTCGCTGCCACGATCGGACTCCGCCAGTACGACATCAAGAAGGTGCTCGCGTATTCCACCGTCTCGCAGCTCGGCTACATGTTTCTGGGCGTCGGCACCGGCGCGTATGCATCCGGCATCTTCCACCTGGTGACGCACGCGTTCTTCAAGGCACTCCTGTTCCTTGGCGCCGGCAGCGTCATCCACGCGATGCACCACGCCTACCACGCGACCCATTCGCACGCCGATGCTCAGGACATGCGTAACATGGGCGGTCTTCGCGCGGCCATGCCGTGGACCTTCGCGTTCATGCTGATCGCGACACTCGCAATCTCCGGCATTCCGCCATTCTCCGGCTTCTTCTCGAAGGACGAAATTCTCGCGGGCGCCTTCGCGCGCGGCGCGGAAAACCCGATCTTCTACGTGTACTATGGGATGGGCGTGCTCGCGGCCCTGCTCACCGCGTTCTACATGGCGCGCCTGATGACGATGACCTTCCTTGGCACCAGCCGCACCGGTGAGGCCGAGCGGCCGCACCTGCACGAGGCGCCGTGGATCATGACCGGCCCGCTGCTGGTGCTGGCGCTGCTGAGCCTGGCCGGCGGCCTCATCAACCTGCCGCCGCTCTGGGGCGGAGGGGCCGGGCTGGAACACTGGCTCGATCCGGTCACCGCCCCTGCCGCCGGGTATTTCAGGATCGAGGCGCCGCACGGGCAGACCGAGTACTTCCTGGTGGGTGCGGCGGTTGCGATAGGCCTCATCGGCCTGATCTGGGGGTATCTCGCCACCTCCCGGCGGCGCACGGTACCGGCTCAGGACTCGGCGGCAGATACCGGATTCTGGCGCGTGCTCGCGCACAAGTACTACGTCGACGAGATCTATGACGCAGTGATCGTCCGCCCGCTTGTCTGGTTGTCGCGCGTGCTCCTCTGGCGCGTGGTGGACCAGGGCATCGTAGACGGGATGGCGGTCAACGGAAGCGCAAAGATCTCGCGCGGATTGGGCTGGATCGGCAGCCGACTGCAGACGGGGCAGGTCGGCATCTATGTTGTCTTCTTCCTCGTCGGCGCGCTCTGGATTCTGCGCGTCGTAAGCGGGTGAGCGCGATGTCCGCAATTCTTGCATCCATCGGCTACTCGCACTGGGCGCTCCATGTCCTGATCGTGCTTCCGCTCGTCGGTATCATTCCGATTCTGGTCGGACCGGTTGCGGCGGCGCGTCGGGTCGCACTCTTCGTGACCGTGGTCGAGTTCATCGTGTCGATGGGGCTCTGGTGGGGCTTCGCACCGACGGCCGGCATGCAGTTCGTCTCGTCCACGCCGTGGATTCCGCGGCTCGGGGTGAGCTACAGTGTCGGCATCGACGGCATCAGCCTCTTCATGGTGCTGCTCTCCACGGCGCTCATGCCGCTCGCCGTGCTCTCGAGCTTCACCTACATCACCAAGCACGAACGAGCGTACTACGCGTTTCTGCTGGCCCAGCTCGTCGGTATGGTGGGATGTTTCATCGCCACCGATCTGTTCGTCTTCTACGTGTTCTTCGAAGTGCTCCTCATCCCGATGTACTTTCTGATCGGAATCTGGGGCGGGGCCAACCGCCTCTACGCCGCCATCAAGTTCTTCATCTATACGATCTTCGGCTCGCTGCTCATGCTGGTGGCGATCCTGGCGATGGTGTGGCGTATCGGAGCGCAGACCGGCACGCTGTCCTTCAGTTATGAGCATCTGCTGACCAATGCGGCGCAGGTCGGGCCGCTCGCGCCCTGGCTGTTTGCCGCCTTTGCGCTCGCTTTCGCCATCAAGGTGCCGATCTTTCCGTTTCACACGTGGCTGCCCGATGCGCACGTCGAAGCCCCCACCGCCGGCAGCGTATTGCTGGCGGGCGTGCTGCTGAAGATTGGCACGTACGGATTTCTCCGGTTCGCCGTGCCATTCTTTCCGCAGGTCGCGCACGATCCGTTCGTCAGCCGCCTGATCGTGGTGTTGGCGGTGATCGGCATCATCTACGGCGCACTTGTGGCACTGGTTCAGCCCGATTTCAAGAAGCTCGTGGCCTATTCGTCGGTCAGCCATCTTGGCTTCGTGATGCTCGGCATCTGGGGCGGCACGGTGCAGAGCGTGCAGGGCTCGCTGATGGTAATGATCAGCCACGGCCTTTCGACCGGCGCGCTGTTCTTCCTGATCGGCATGCTCTACGAGCGACGCCACACACGCGAGATCGCAGCGTATGGCGGTATCGCCCGCGTGATACCGGTGTTCGGCATCATACTGACCGTTGTGGCGCTCTCATCGATTGGGCTGCCCGGTCTCAACGGCTTCGTCGGTGAGTTCCTCGTGCTGCTTGGCAGTTTCGGCAATCACCCGGTAGCGACGATCATCGCGACGACCGGCGTCATCTTCGCCGCCGCGTATCTGCTCTGGGCCATCCAGCGTGTGCTCTTCAATCGCCTCGACAAGCCGGAGAACGAGCGCCTCACCGACCTCAATCCGCGGGAGCTGATCGTGCTGCTTCCGCTCGTAGCGGGCATCGTGTGGCTCGGGCTCTTTCCCGGTCCCGTCCTTCGGCGCATGGAGCCGGCTGCCCGGCACTTCGTCGAGATTACGCAGCCGGTGCCGGGATCCACCGGCGCCGCGAGTGTGGCCGAGGTGCGCCCGTGACGCTCCTCGACATGACAACGCCCGCAGGCGTGACGATCGCGCTGTTGCCGGAAATCGTGCTTTCGGCGAGCGCGGTGCTCGTGCTGCTCGTGATCAGTTGGCGGCACGAGACAGCAGCCGACAGCCGGCTGGCCGGCTGGCTGGCACTTGGTGGCGTCGTGCTGTCTGCGATCGCGCAGGCCTGGCTCTGGATCAGTCATGTCGAAGCATCGGGGCTCGAGCAGATGGTGGCGCTCGATCCGTTTCGCTTTGCGGGCAATCTCGTCATCCTGGTGTCCGCTGCCGCGTCGATTCTCCTGTCTCTCGCCTACATGGAGCGCGAACGCATGCTCGCGCCGGAGTTCTACGCCCTGGTCCTGATGGCGACCGTGGGGATGATGTTCCTCGCCGGTGCCGAGGACCTGATCGTGGTCTTCCTGGGGCTTGAGGTGATGTCGATTGCGGTCTACGTCCTGGCCGGCTTTAACCGGCGCAGCATCTTCTCCGCTGAGGCCGCGCTCAAGTACTTCCTGATCGGGGCGTTTGCGTCCGGTTTTCTGCTGTATGGCATTGCGCTCGTTTTTGGGGCGACGGGCAATACGAATCTGCAGCTGATCGGCGCACAATTCGCAGGCGGTCCCATGCCGTTGATGGGGAAACTCGGGCTCGGGCTGCTGCTGATCGGCTTTGCATTCAAGGTTGCGGCCGTGCCCTTTCACATGTGGGCACCTGATGTCTACGACGGCTCGCCCACACCTGTCACGGGCCTCATGGCGACCGGCGTCAAGGCGGCCGGCTTCCTCGCGCTGACGCGCGTACTGATGGAGGCGTTTCCCGCCGCGATCAGTCTCTGGCAGCCGATAGTCGGGGTCCTTGCGGTGGTCACGATGATCGTCGGGAACCTCGTCGCGCTGAGCCAGCGCTCGATCAAACGGATGCTCGCGTACAGCTCCGTCGCGCATGCCGGCTACCTGCTCGTGGCCGTGTGGCCTGGCACGCGCCTCGGTGCGGGCTCCGTGCTGCTCTATCTGCTCGCCTATGGGCTCACGACGCTCGCGGCGTTCGGCATTCTCGCAACGCTCGGCCACGGCGGCGAGCGCGACGTCACCAATGACGACATCGCCGGACTCGCCACCACGCGGCCGTGGGTCGCGTTCGGTCTCACCGTCTGCATGCTCTCGCTGTTCGGTTTTCCCGGGACATTCGGGTTCATCGGCAAGTGGTACATCCTGCAGGCCGTGATCAACCAGCGGCAGTTCATTCTGCCGGTGGTACTCGTGCTCACCAGCGTCATCTCCGCGGGCTACTACCTGCCGGTCATCATGGCGATGTACATGAAGCCCGCACGCGCCGAAACGGACGAAGCCGGGATGCGGCGCCTGGGGCGTCCGGCATCGTTCGCAGTGGTCCTGACGGTCGTGGCGGTTGTGGTGTTCGGCCTCTGGCCATCGCCGGCGTTCAACTCGGCGGTCGACAGTGCCGCCACGCTCACCGAAACGACGACCCCACTCGCAGGACAGTGACGTGAACGTTCCGAAGTCGATCTTTCGCGAATACGATGTGCGCGGGCTCGTCGATTCGCAGCTGACACCGGAATTCGCTCGCGCACTCGGCCGCGCGTTCGCCACCGCAGGATGGGACATGCTTGGCCGGGCGCCGGTTCTCGCGGTGGGTCGCGACAATCGCCCTTCCGGCGCGGCGCTCTCGGCGGGATTTCGCGACGGCATCGTCGAGGCAGGCGGCACGGCGGTGGATGTCGGGATGCTGCCCACGCCCGCGCTCTATTTCGCGGTGCAGGCGCTGCCGACCGACGGAGGGTGCCAGGTCACCGGTTCGCACAATCCGCCCGAGTTCAACGGCTTCAAGATGGTGCTCGGCGGAGACTCGCTGCACGGCGAGGCGATTCTCAACCTCTGGGAAACAATCGTCGCGGAGCGGTGGCGGAGCGGTGCCGGCGCTGAGCGCGGTGACAGCTCGATCCTGGGCCGCTATCGTGATGCGATCGTGGACCGGAACACGCTCGCGCGCCCGGTCCGCGTGGTGGTCGACTGCGGCAATGGCGTGTCTAGCCTCATCGCGGTGCAGACGCTTCGAGCGCTGGGCGCCGAGGTGACGCCGCTCTTCTGCGAATCCGACGGCACCTTTCCGAATCATCATCCCGATCCGACCGTGCCGGAAAACCTGCGCGACCTTCAGGCCGCGGTGCGCCGCGAGAACGCGGAGCTCGGCATCGCGTTCGACGGCGATGGCGATCGCATCGGAGCCGTGGACGAAACCGGATCGATCCTGTTTGGAGACCAGCTGCTCGTCATCTTTGGCCGCGATGCGGTGCGCCGGTTCGGGCCGGGCACGCCGGTCATTTTCGATGTGAAGTGCTCCGAAGTGCTACCGGCCGCGCTCAAGTCCGCCGGCGCGGAGCCGGTCATGTGGAAGACCGGCCATTCGCTGATCAAATCGAAGATGAAAGAGATGAAGGCCCCGCTCGCGGGTGAGATGAGCGGGCACATCTTCTTCGGTGGGGATTATTTCGGGTTTGACGATGCGCTGTTCGCCGCCGCGCGCCTGCTCGAGATCGTTGCGAGCGGCGAGAGCGGGGTGTCACGGCTGCTGGCCGACGTGCCGAAGACGTTCGTCACGCCGGAGCTGCGCGTCGATTGCCCGGACGACGTGAAGTTCGGCATCGTCGAACAAGCCTCGCGCCACTTCGCCGCGATCTATCCGGTACAGACGATCGACGGCGTCCGCATGACTTTTGCGAACGGATGGGGACTGCTGCGTGCATCGAACACGCAGCCGGTGCTGGTGCTCCGCTTCGAGGCCGGCAGCCAGCGCGAGCTCGATGCGTATCGGGCCGAAGTGATGAGCTGGCTCGCGGAGCAGGGCGTCCGAGCGTAGCGCGGTGCTTCGTCGCCGCGGGCGGCTGGCGGCCGTCGTGCTCCTCATTGCCCTCGTGCTGTTCGCGGGCCGCTGGATTGCGACATTCCTCAGCGACCGCTGGTGGGCCGCCGAATTTTCGCCCGCCGCCGTCGCCCTCGCGACGCGTATTCACCTCCTGCAACTTTCACTCGACCTCGCCGGCGTGCTCTCCGCGTGCGCGTGGTTCGTCGCCAATCTCCTGATCGTCGCTCGCGCGGTCGGCTCCGTGCAGGTGCCGCGTCATGTGGGCAATCTCGAATTCCGCGAAACGGTGACACCGGGAATCCTCGTGGCCGGCGCGGTCGGCGGCGGCGTCGTGTTGGGACTCGTCGTCGGGCTCGACAGCTCGAGCTACTGGCCGACGGTGATGCTGGCGTGGCGCGGCGTCACGTATGGCCTCGCCGACCCGCTGCTTGGGCGGGATGCCGGATTCTATGCCGCGCAGTTGCCGCTCTGGCGCGCCCTGCACAGCTTCGCCCTGCTGCTGTCGCTCGTGGCGCTCGCCACGGTGGTGTCGGCGTACGCGGTGATCGGCGCGGTCAAGTTCATCGGCAGCCGCGTGGCGGTGAACACGCATTCGCGGAGCCACCTCGGCTGGCTGCTCGCCGTGCTCGCGCTCTGTCTCGGCTGGGGCTACCTGCTCGAGCCGTACGAGCTGCTCGCGACGCAAAGTTCACTGCCGACCCGCCAGGCGTTCGAGCTCAAGACGCTCGTGGCACCCGCGCTCGCCGGTACGGCATTGATGGTTTCCGTGCTCTCCGCGCTCTGGGCACTGCGCCCGCGCCACGCGCTCATGGCCGCAGGCTGGGTGGTGCTGCTGCTCGCCAGCGTTATCGGTCATTACGTGCTGCCGCTCCTCGGGGCACGCGATGGTGCCTCCGCCATCGTGCCGTCCGTGATGCGGCAGTTTGAGGAAGTCGCGTTCGGGCTCGAGCACCTTGGCGAGGGGCGACGGACGGGACCGGCTACGTCCGCGCCGCATTGGCCGTCGCTCTGGGACGCCGGGAGCGCGCCGCGGACTGTCGCGCCGGACTCGCGCGAAGCGATCTCCGCCGACCAGGCGATCATCACCAGTGCCGGCGAGCGACGCCCGGTGTGGCTCGTGCTGCGCGGGACCGCCCGCGGGTCGGCGGTGGTGGCGCTCGCCGACGATCGCGTGACCGCGGGCGGCGCGCCACTCTTCTATCGCGCGGCGGATTCACTCGCCTATCCGACACCGTATCCGTACATGGAACTCCCCGTGGGTGCAGTGCGGCCGGGAGCACCGGCGTATGACCTGTCGCCCGGCGCGCACGGCATCGCCGTTGGCGGCACGGGACGTCGCATCGCGCTCGCCTGGGCGCTGCAAGCCCCGGAGCTGCTCGGCGGCGTCCCCAGTGGCGCGAAGCTTTCGTGGCGCCTCGAGCCCGGTGACCGGCTGGCCAGACTACTGCCATTCGCGGCGTGGTCGCCCTCTGCTGCGTCGATCATCGATGGGCGGGTCATGTGGCTCAGCGATGGCTACGTCTCGAGCGAAACATTTCCGCTGGTCGAACCGATCGAGTGGCGCGGCGGCTGGTCGACCACCGTCCGCGCGGCGTATCTCGGCACCGTGGATGCGGAGTCGGGCGAGACGCACATCTACCGACGCGCCGGCGCCGGGGCGTTGGCCGATGCATGGACCGCGGTGTCGGATGGAGTAGTCGAGAACTCCGACGTTGTTCCTCCCGCCGTGCGCGATGCGGCGTCATATCCGGCGGCGCTGTTCCGTGTGCAGTCGCTTGCTCTTGAGCGCGCGACATGGGGCCCCGGTGCGCTCGCCGCACGGCCGGTCACGCCGTCCCAGGATCCGGCGCGGCCGCAGGCATCGTGGCGTCCCGACGAGGGCGGCGCCGCGCTGCTGACCGCCTACGATCGTGGTACACGCCGCATCGGCGCGGTGCTGCAGGGGACGATGCACGCGGGCGCCGAACAGCTCGAACTCATTCAACTCGACAGTCTGGCAACGCTCTCGACCCCATCGATGCTCGCCGCGCGGTGGAGCCGGTTCCCCACATACGATCAACTCCGCGATTCCATCGTCGCCGCCGGAGCCAAGCTGGAAGCGCGGCCTGTCAGTCTCTGGGTCGATGCGGATGGGCTCGGCGCGACCCAGGCGCACATCGCCGCGCGCCCGGGCACGCGCCCGATCATCGCGTGGGTGTCGATGGCAGCCGGTGAGCGGCTCGGCGCCGCACGCGCGGTGGGTGGCGCCTGGGACAATCTGCGTGGCGCAAGCGGACCGCTGCCGCCCGGTGTTGGCGGCGGTCCGCTGCCCGATGCCCGCCGCTGGATGAGACTGGCCGACGCAGCACTCCGGCGCGGCGACTGGGCTGCCTTCGGCCGTGCGTTCGACGCGCTCCGGCAGGCACTCGACGCACGCGCCGATTCGACGGTGCGGTAAGCTTGCTCGCCCTCCGGGGGAGGACTACCTTGCTACGCTTTTCGCCCCGGAAATGGCGCCCGTGAGCCACACTGCGGTGCTCGCACTCGGCGGGAATGCGCTGGCCCGGGCGGGCGAGCCCGCGACGATCGCCAACCAGTTCCGCCACGCGCGGGAGAGTGTGGCGCCGATTGTCGAGCTGGCGCGTAGCGGATGGCAGATCGCCATCGTTCACGGCAACGGCCCGCAGGTGGGTGATGAGCTGGCGCGGAACGAACTGGCCCGGGGCGACGTCGAAATGCTTCCCCTCGGCGTGCTTGTCGCCGGGACGGCCGGCTGGATTGGCTACATGCTGCAGCAGTCTCTGCAGAACGCGCTCGCCGCGGCCGGCGTCGACCGGCCAGTCACGACCGTCGTCACGCAGACGCTCGTCGATCCGGCTGATCCAGCCCTTGCAGCACCGAGCAAGCCAGTGGGCCACGCACTTGATGCCGCGCGCCTTGCCAAGCTCCGCGCGGCCGGCGTCGCCGTTGGCGAGGACGGCTCCGGGAAGTGGCGCCGCCTGGCGTCGAGTCCCCGTCCGCTGGCAATTGTCGAGGCACCGCTCGTCCTGCGTCTGGTGCGCGAAGGCGTGATCGTGATCGCGGCTGGTGGCGGTGGCCCGCCAGTCTATCGAGACCCGGAGCTCGGCCTCGAGGGACTCGATGCCGTCGTGGACAAGGACCTCGTTGCCGCGATGCTGGCGCGGCAGCTCGACGCCGACGTGCTCATGATCCTGACTGACGTCGACGCCGTCTACCGAAGCTGGGGCACGCCGGCGGCGGCGCCGCTCCACCGCCTCACGCTCGCCGAAGCCGACGAGCTGCTCGCGACCGACGTGCTTCCGGCGGGGAGCATGCGCCCCAAGGTGCAGGCGGCGGCGGGGTTCGTACGGGGGGGCGGCGCACGTGCAGTGATCGCGCGACTGTCGGATGGACCGGCGGCGCTCAGAGGCGAGACCGGAACGACCATAGTGAGGGAATCGTGAACCTGCACGAATATCAGGCCCGCGAGCTGTTGAAGGCCGCGGGCATTGCCATGCCGGACGGCGGCGTCGCCGCGACGGCGGCCGAGGCCGAAGCCATCGCGCGCCGGCTCGGCGGCACCGTCGTGGTGAAGGCGCAGGTGCATGCCGGCGGGCGCGGCAAGGCCGGCGGCGTCAAGCTTGCCAAGGACGCAAAGGAAGCGGGCGAGTACGCGTCGAAAATCCTCGGCATGCAGATCAAGGGCCTGACCGTCGAGAAGGTGCTGGTGGTGCCCGCAGTCGAAATTGCGACCGAGAGCTACGTGGGCTTGATCATGGATCGCGAAACGCAGCGGCCGGTCTACATGGTGAGTGCGGCCGGCGGCGTCGATATCGAAGAGGTCGCCGCGCAAACGCCGGAAAAGATCACGAAACTTCCCGTCGATCCGGTGTACGGGCTCCTGCCGCACCAGGCGCAATCACTCGCATTCACGCTTTACAGCGACATCAAGCAGGTGCGGGCCGCTGCGCGCATCATGGAGCAGCTGTGGCAGGTGTTCGTCTCGTCGGGCGCGTCGCTGGCGGAGATCAATCCGCTGGTCACCACACCCACCGGCGAAGTGCTGGCGC
>JBDTQV010000045.1:0-11327 GCA_039932015.1 Gemmatimonadota bacterium
GGCGGCCAGGCTGGAACGAGCAACTCCCGATCGTTGCGCGGGCCGGCGCGACGAAGCCGCGATGGCTGGCCTCGAGCACCCGTATGCTCGCTGGCTCGGGACGGCCCAGCGTGTCCACCACGTAGTACAGCGTCACCGAACCGGCACGGCCCGCCAGCGCGGCGGGCACAGTGGCATTTCGGCAGGAGATCACCTTCGGCTTGACGCTCACCTCCGCTGCGTCGGCCGGCATCTCGGCGCCGGCAGGTGAGGTGACCCGGATCGAGTCGAGCACGGCGCCACGGCTGTTTCGGAGCGGCAACGTGTCGCTGGCCGCGCGCTGCAGCTCGGCCGACTGGCGGGCAATCCGAACCTCGGTCGCCGTGTCTGTGAGCCAGACGGTCAACTGGCCGTTCGTGGTGTCCGCATCGGCGATGGACGCACCGCGGCGCCAGCGCGCACCGGTGCCGACCAAGGTATCGGGGGCGCCCCATTGACGAATCAGGTTGGCGATCCCGCTCCCGCCGGAATCCGGCTCCTGCACCACGATGTACCGCACCGGCGCAGTGGCGCTGTCGATCGCGCCGGCCACCCGGAGCCCTCGCGTCCGGTTCGACGCGGCGCAGAGCTGGCGTGCCGTCACCCCCTCGACGCCAAACGGCCCGCACTCCACCGGCCCGATCGACTCGGCGACCTGCCGGAATCGGCTGGACGGCATTCCTTGCACGAAGCCGCGGTGTTCCAGCGCACGGGGCGCATCGTGACACGCGCCCATCATGAGTGCGGCAGCGAGAACGGCAAAGCGGCGCACGGCGCCTCCGGAGGATGTGTGGGCAGCGACGCGCAAGTTACCGCCAGGCACTCTGCCGGCAAGCTGCGCAATTACCTTTCACTACGACCATTCTGATGTCCGTACAGTGGAGCATGCATGCAGCAGTTGAAGACCCGCGACGAGGTGGACGCCGCCTTTCGCGATCCTTTGGCCGTGGTGTACAAGCACAGCAGCCGGTGCCCGTTGAGCTCCGACGCCTACGCGGAAGTCTCCGAGTTCGCGCGCGCCGCTGATGTGCCGGTCTACGTCATCGATGTGATCGCTTCGCGTCCGCTGTCGCTCTACGTTTCGGAGCGGAGTTCCGTCACGCACCAGTCGCCGCAGGTGATCGTGGTACAGCACGGGATCTGCGCCTGGCACGCATCGCACCACCGTGTCTCCGCCAACGCCCTGCGGAACCAGGTCGATACGCTCCGCGGCGCCAATTGACCTGACGCCGCCGCCTTGGCCGGCCCGCCCGCAGCCCCGCTTTCTGCGTAATGTGACGGGGACCGTTGCGCCGCTCGCACATCCGGCGCATATGCAGAGGTGTACCTGCCGGTCATGCACACGGAGACCGCTTGAACACCCCTTCGCATGTGCTGATGACGGCGGCGCTCCGCCGCGCCTTTCCGCGCGGCCGAGTACCGCTCGGTGCGGTGCTCTGGGGGGCGGTGGCGCCAGACATTCCACTGTTCGCGCTCGTGGCCGGTGGCTTCGTCTGGTTTCATCTGATACAGGGCTGGCCCATTTCGCAGGCCCTCGACTGGATGCTTCGGACGCTCTACATCCGCAATCCGTGGTGGCTCGGCGCCCGAAGTGTGCTGCACGCTCCGCTCGTGCTCGCCGCGCTTGGCATGGTAGCGTGGCTCGCGCGGGGGCGCCGCTGGTCGCGCTGGCTCGCGTGGTTTGCGGCGGCGTGCGCCTTTCACACCCTCGTCGACGTGCTGACCCACGTCGCCGACGGTCCACTGCTCCTCTTTCCGTTCGACTGGAGCTTCCGGCTGCGCGGGCCGGTGAGCTACTGGGACCCGCGCTACCACGGCCACGCCTTCGCATGGTTCGAGCTCGGGCTGGATGTCGTGCTGATCGGCTGGCTCAGCGCGGGGCCGCTCACACGATGGCGGTCTCGGCGTTTCGGCGGTGTGTCCACGTAGCTCACTGATGGAGGTACGCATGGAGCCGTTTCCGGAGGAGGCAGACCTGCAGGCGATGTTCGGCAGCGCACCGGCGCTGCTCGATTCGAAAGCACCGTGGCGCGACAACGCGTTGAGCTTCGAGGTGCTGCGGGGCGAGGACAATCTCGAGTGCCTCATCGAGCCGGTGTACGGAACGCTGACGCTGCGCTGGAGCCGAGCCGGGCACGAGCTCGTCTATCTCGATCTCACGCACGTCAGCGGATTGACCGCTGACAAGTTCCGCGGTCGCGAGTCGCTGATCGCGTTCTTCGATCCCATGAGCGGCATCAAGCCGCTGCGCATCCAGCTGCGGCCGGCGATTCACATCTCGTGGGGAACCCGTAACCGCGCCGGTCGACTGAGCGATCCCGAAGGCCAGCAGGCGCTCCACCTGTGACGCGGCACTGGCTGGAGCCGTTAGCGCGCGCGGGCTACGCCGCCAAGGGCGTGCTCTATCTCCTCATCGGCGGGCTCGCCGCGGAGGTTGCGCTCGAGGCCGGCGGCGCCACGACCAATTCGCGGGGTGCGTTCCGCGTGGTTCGCGATCAGCCGTTCGGCTCGGCGTTGCTCGGGATCCTCGCGGTAGGCCTCGGCGGATACGCCATCTGGCGGCTCGCGGCCGCCCTGGCGGATGCGGACTGCAAGGGCCGGGATGCACGCGGTCTGGCGGTGCGCGCAGGCTACGCCGCGAGCGGACTGGTGCATGCCGCGTTGACCCTTGCCGCGTTTCGCCTCTCGCTCGGTATCGACGAAAAAAAGCGCGATGCGATAAGACACTGGACGCAGCAATTCCTGGGGGCGCCGTTCGGCCGATGGCTGGTGGCCGCGGCGGGCGCGGTGGTAATCGGTTACGGCGTGCGCCAGCTCTATCGCGCGTATACCGGCAAGATCGATCGCCAACTGGATTTCAGCGGCGTGTCGTCGGATGCGCGACACTGGATGACGCAGCTGGGGCGCTTTGGGATATTCGGACGGGGAATTGTGTTCGGCCTGGTGGGCGTGCTCCTCATTCGCGCCGGGCGCTCCGCCGATGCGCGCAAGGCCGGCGGCATCGGCGACGCACTCCGCTCACTGCTCACTCAATGGCATTCGCGCGTCGCGCTTGGCGTCGTTGCCCTGGGACTGGCGGCGTACGGGCTGTACCAGCTGGTGCGGGCGCGCTACCGGACCATCAGGCCTTGCTGACGGCGGCGCGGAGCAGCGTCATCACCGCCGCTTCGTGCGGCTCGAGCGTGCCGTCGCCTTTACCCGCGGCGCGGAGCAGATCGCCCAGATCACCGGCCAGGTAGCTCTCGAAAACGGCGGGATGTACGTAGTACTTGCGGCAGACGGCGCGCGTGTTGTTGAGTTGCTGCGCGACCTCATCGACGGCCTGCACGATCGACGCTTTCCGCTCCTTCTCGGTGGACGCCTCGTCCCGCTTCGACAGCGCCTCCGCCGCCAGCATGGTGCCCTTCCACGTCCGGAAATCCTTGGCCGTGAAGTCGTCGCCGCTGATCTCGCGCAGATAATCGTTCACGTCGCCCGAGTCGATCGTGCACCGCTCGCCGTCTTCGTCGATATACTGGAACAGCTCGCGCCCGGGAATGTCCTGGCACTGCCGCACGATCCGCGCGAGCCGACGGTCGGACAGCTTGACGCTGTGCATCTTGCCGCTCTTGCCGCGAAACTCGAATCGAAGCAGCGAGCCGGTAATTTCGACGTGCTGGTCTCTAAGTGTGGTGAGCCCGAACGAACGATTGCTTTTCGCATATTCGTCGTTTCCCACGCGGATTTGCGTGCGTTCGAGCAACCGCACCACCGTCGCCAGCACCTTCTCGCGCGGCAGGTCCGGCCGATTCATGTCCGCGTCTACCCGCTTCCGGATCGCGGGAAGCGCTTCGCTGAATGCCATCATGCGGCCGAACTTCGTCTCGTCCCGCACGTCGCGCCACTTGGCGTGATAGCGGTATTGCTTTCGCGTGCGCGCATCGCGGCCGGTCGCCTGAATGTGGCCCTTCGGATTGGGGCAGATCCACACATCCGTATACGCCGGCGGAATGACGAGCGACCGGATTCGCGCGAGGGTCGCCTCGTCGCGAATCGGCTTGCCATCGGCGCCGACGTACCGGAATCCACTGCCTGACTTCTGGCGCGTGATGCCCGGTTTCGTGTCCGTGACGTAGCGGAGCCCCGCCGCATCCGCCGATTCCTGTGGGTCGGTCACAGGCGGCTTTGCGCGGGGCGGCCGTTTTGTCGTGGGCAAGTGCAGCTCCGGTCGCTCGAGGGGTGGAGGATCATAGATGCCAGCGGTTTCCGGCGTCGTGAGCACGGTCACACCCCTCGCTCACACGCTTGTAGCGCTTCCGGCGGGCCGCTAGCTTCGAAGGCGCGCGGGCCTGCGCTTCGCCGGGCCTTACACTACGAGACACGGGACCGCATGCTCCGCCAAGGATTGCTCTGGCTGTCGCAACAGAACCGGGTGTTTGACTTCGTACGCTCGAATTCGCTCGCACGGCACTTCGCGACCCGTTTCGTGGCCGGAGAAACGATCGAGCAGGCCGTCGCGGCCGCGGCGGCGATGCACCGAAAGGGAATCACCGCCTCGCTCGATCTGCTCGGCGAGAGCGTCCACCAGCCGGCCGAGGCGGTCGCGGCAAAGAATGAATATTTGACGATGCTCGACCGGCTCGCCGCGAGCGGCGCCGAGGTGAATGTCTCGGTCAAGCTGACGCAGATGGGATTGGATGTCGACGAGGATCTCTGCGGTCGCAACATGACCGAGATCCTCGACCGTGCCGCCGCACTGAAGGGATTCGTGCGGCTCGATATGGAGAGCTCCGCCTACACGCAGCGCACGCTGGATTTCTTCTACAGGCGCGTCTACCCCACGCATGCGGCGCACTGCGGCGTGGTGATCCAGTCGGCGCTTCGCCGGTCGGAAACGGACATCGATGAGCTGATCGAGCGGCGCGCGCGCGTCCGCCTCTGCAAGGGCGCGTATCTCGAACCACCCGCCGTTGCCTTTCCGGACAAGGCCGACGTCGACCGCAATTACGTGGTGCTGCTCGAGCGACTCCTCCTCAAGGGAAACTATCCCGGCATCGCAACGCACGACACGGCGATCCTCGCGCATGCGCGGCAGTTTGCGCACCGGCAGGAAATTCCCGCCAGCCGCTACGAGTTCCAGATGCTGTACGGTGTACGCCGAGACCTTCAGGAGCAGTTGCGCGCGGCCGGCTACAACATGCGCGTCTACATCCCGTTCGGGACGCAGTGGTATCCGTATCTGATGCGGCGTCTCGCGGAACGTCCCGCCAACATCGCGTTCATGCTGGGCAACGTGATCAAGGAGTCGGTACCGGGTCGGTGAGTGAATTCACGCTGGGCGGATACATGGTCAAGCATGACCGGGCCGCCGCGTTCTCCGGCAGCGATGGACACCCCTATTCCGTAGGCGTGTATGTGGATGACGAGCCGAATGCACGCGGCATGTTCGGCGCGGCGCTGCTGTTCGTCCGCTGGTCACCGGGCGGTGACCGTCCGATCGGGCATGTCGAGACGTCCCCGCTGGCATGGGGCCGCACCGCCGCTGAAGCCGAAGAGAGGCTGATGGTGCTCTCACTCTACGACGTGAAAGCGGCACTCGACGAAGCGATCGCCGCCGCACCAGGAGAATGGTGAGCGCGATCAGCGGCACCGTGGTCGAGCGGGACGGCGCTGTCTACCGCGTCGCCACCCCGGCGGGCGAGCTGCGTGCCATTCTGCGCGGCAAGGTGAAGCGAGCTACCTCGAAGGTGGTCGTAGGCGACGTCGTCGACCTCGAGCCCGAAGAAGGCGGCGAGCTCTATGGCATCACGGGCGTGGGGCCTCGCCGGACGCTGCTCGAGCGGCGGGTGCCGGAAGGCCGGGGCAGCCGGCCTGTAGCTGCGAACATCGATGAGGTCTTCGTCGTGACCGCCACCGTCGATCCTGCCCCGATTCCCCAGCTCATCGATCGCCTGCTGGTCGTCGCCGAAGCGAACGGCATCCCCGCGGCTCTCATTCTCAACAAGAACGACCTGGGGTACAATGAGCCACTCGCCACCCGCTACCGGCAGGCCGGCTACGCGGTGCACGAGACGAGCGTGAAAACCGGGCAGGGGATCGAGGAGCTGCGCCTGGCGCTGGCGGGCCGCACGTCGGTCGTGACCGGTCCGTCCGGCGCCGGCAAGTCGAGTCTGCTCAACGCGGTCCAGCCCGGGCTCAAGCTGCGGGTGGGCGAGATCAGCCGGAAGGTGCGCCGCGGGAAGAACACGACCGTGGGCGCGATCATGATTCCGCTCGCCGGCGGCGGTTTTCTCGTCGACACACCCGGATTCAGCGAAGTCGGTCTCTGGGGAATCGACCCGCGCGAGCTCGCGTCGTGTTTTCCCGAGATGCGGCCGCTCATCGGCGAATGCCGTTACGGCGATTGCCGTCACGTGACCGAGCCCGGCTGCGCCATCCGTGCCGCCGTGAGCGACGGCCGAATCGCGGCGGACCGGCTCGCCAGCTATCACATGCTGCTGAGCGAGCTCGAAGCCGAGCCCGAGGAGTGGGAGTAGCGCTACTTCCGGGTCCAGCGATCGCGGTCGCGCCGCTCGACCTTGGCCATCATCCGGTCGAACGCGTCATCGAGATCGATTCCTTCGCGATTGGCCATGCTGATCAGCACGAACATGATGTCGGCCATCTCCATGCCCATGTCGCCCTCCGGCTCATCCGCCTTCTTGGTCTTCTGGCCAAACCGGTGATTCACCTCTCGCGCCAGCTCCCCCACTTCCTCGCTCAGCCGCGCCATATTCGTGAGCGGGTGGAAGTAGCCGTCCTCGAACTGCGCGATCCAGGCGTCCACACGCCGCTGCTGAGCATTCATCGGGTCTGCCGTCGCTGAAGAAGGCGCCGCCTTATGGCTCGGGCGCGTCGGACGTACATTAGAAGCGATCCCGTTGCCATCCAAGAGCGCCCGGACCATTTCGTCCGGCTACCAATACAACGAAATCCCATGCGCCCCCGCGACCGCATACTGACCAACCTCGAGCAGATTTATCGGGACACCTACGACCGCGCCAAGGCCGAAGGTGCCGGCGCCCGTATGGCCGATCTTGAAAACTCCTACATGCGCGACCAGCTGATGCTCGAGATTCTCCTCGACATCCGCGACCTCTTTTCCGTGGCGCCCGCGGCCACCGGCGGCAGTGCGCTCGAGCGCCTCGAGTCGCTTCGCCGCCTCACGAAAATTCGTTGACCCGAAACTCCGTTGAAAGGTGATTGCATGATGCTCGCCCGTGTTGCGACGCTCGCGCTCCTTGCCGCCGGCTGCACGTCAGGCGGCGGCCCCGCCGCGAGCGGTGCTTCCGCTCCCGTCGCCGACATGATCGTCTACGGCCGCATCTGGACCGGCGACTCCGCCCGCCCATGGGCCGCCGCCGTCGCCGTCAAGGGCGACACGATCATGGCTGTCGGCGACAGCGCGGTCGTGGGAGCGTTCGCCGGGCCGGCGACACGCATCGTGCCCAACGGCAAGGCGATGGTAACACCGGGCTTCAACGACGCCCACGTGCATTTTCTGAGCGGCGGGTTCCAGCTCGCGAGCGTAGACCTGCGCGACGCCAACTCGCCCGAGGAGTTCACCCGCCGCCTCAAGGAGTACGCGGCGAAGCTCAAGCCCGGCGAGTGGATCACCGGCGGCGACTGGGACCACGAGCGGTGGACCGGCTCGCCGCTGCCGCGCCGGGACTGGATCGACTCGGTTACGCCCAACAATCCCGTGTTCGTCAACCGGCTGGACGGCCACATGGGCGTCGCGAACAGCGAGGCGCTCCGGCTCGCGAAAGTCACCAGCGCTACGCCTGACGTCGCCGGCGGCACCATCGTGCGGGACGCCGGCGGCAATCCCACCGGTATCCTGAAGGACAACGCCAAAGGCCTCGTCTACCGTGTGATGCCGGATCCGTCGCCGGCGCAGTACGACTCCGCGCTCGCGCGCGCGACGCAATGGGCCGCGTCGAAGGGGGTGACCGGCGTCTCCGCCGTGTCGGTTGGCGCGAGCGAGCTCGCGGCGCTCAAGCGCGGCTATCGCGCCGGCACGCTCCACACCCGCGTATCCGCCTACGTGCCCCTCGGCGCATGGCGCGCCGCCGCCGACAGTCTCAAGGCGAACGGTCCCGGTGACGATTTTCTCCGCGTCGCCGGTGTGAAGGGCTTCGTCGACGGGTCCCTCGGCTCCGGGACGGCGTTGTTCTATGCGCCGTACGCCGATGACCCGAGCACGTCCGGCCTGCTCACCACGCCCGAGGATTCGCTCCGCCGCTGGATTGGCGCCGCCGATTCCGCCGGGCTTCAGATCGCGGTGCACGCGATCGGTGAGAAGGCGAACGGACTCGTGCTCGATATCTACGACAGCGTGGCCCGTGCGCACGGCGCGCGCGACCGCCGCTTCCGGATCGAGCACGCGCAACATCTGCGCCCCGCCGACGTGAAGCGCCTGGCACAGCTCGGCATCGTCGCGTCGATGCAGCCCTATCACGCCATCGACGACGGCCGCTGGGCCGAGAAGCGGGTTGGCGCCGAGCGCATCCGGAACATGTATGTCTTCCGGACGCTGCTGGACGATCGTGCGCACCTCGCGTTCGGCTCCGACTGGTCCGTGGCACCGATCGATCCCTTGCTGGGCATCTATGCCGCAGTCACCCGTCGCACGCTCGACGGCAAGAATCCCGGTGGCTGGCTGCCCGACGAAAAGATCAGCGTCGACGAGGCGCTCCGCGCGTATACCGCCGGCGATGCCTATGCCGCATTCGGCGAGGCTCGCCGCGGCGTGCTGCGAGCGGGCATGAAGGCCGATCTCGTTCTGCTGGACCAGGATCTCACGAGCATCCGTCCGGAAGAGCTCGAGCATGCCAAGGTGCGCATGACGGTGGTTGGCGGCAAAGTCGTATTTTCCGCGGAATAAATTGCGATGGCGGCGGCGGGGTCGCGCCGCTCGCGTCCACGCTGGCTCCGCACTAGAGCGGCGTTCCGCGCCTCCGCGCCCCGCGCTATCTTTCGGGTGTCAGCGCAGATCCGGCCGTTCCTTCAGCCAGCTTCAGAGACCCATGGCCACACGTACCTCCAGCCGCACCAAGGCGCCCGCGTCAGCCCGACTCGACAAGGCCGAGCTGCTCGAGCTCTACCGCCTCATGTTTCTGTCGCGCCGGGTCGACGACAAGGAGATCCAGCTCAAGCGCCAGAATAAGATTTTTTTCCAGATCTCCGGCGCGGGCCACGAAGCGGTGCTGGTCGCCGCCTCCAAGGTCTTCCGCGCCAGCTACGACTGGTTCTACACCTACTATCGCGATCGCGCCCTCTGTCTCGGCCTCGGCATGACCGCGACCGAGCAGCTGCTGAGCGCCGTGGGCGCCGCCGACGATCCCAATTCCGGCGGCCGCCAGATGCCGTCGCACTGGGGCCACAAGGACCTCAACATTCCCAGCGCCTCGAGCCCGACCGGCACGCAGTTCCTGCAGGCCGTCGGCTGCGCCGAAGCATGGCTCCGCGTATCGCAGAACGACCGGATCGAGGACAAGGACTCGCTCATCAAGGGCGACGAAGTTGTTCTCTGCACAACTGGCGAAGGCACCACCAGCCAGGGTGAGTTCTGGGAAGCGCTCAACACCGCGACCAATCTCAAGCTGCCGGTCGTCTTCCTGGTCGAGGACAACGGCTACGCCATCTCGGTGCCGGTCGAGGTCAACACGCCCGGCGGCTCGATCTCCAAGCTGCTCACCGGTTTTCCCGGCCTGTTCATCCAGGAGTGCGACGGCTGCGACGTGCTCGAATCGTACGACACGCTCGCGCGCGCGGTCGACTACTGCCGCCAGCGGAAAGGGCCCGCGCTGGTGCACGCGAAGGTGATTCGCCCGTACAGCCACTCCCTGTCGGACGACGAGGTGTTCTATCGGAGCGCGGCCGAGCGCGAAGCCGATGCTGCGCGCGATCCGCTCACCAGCTTTCCGAAATATCTGCTCGATCAGGGGATCGCCACGCAGGCGGAGATCGACGCGATCAAGGCCGGGGTCGAGGACGAGGTGAACGTCGCCACAGACGTGGCGCTCGCCTCGCCGCAGCCGGCCACCAGCACGATCTACCAGTACGTCTACTCGCCGGACGTCGACCCCACCAGCGAGCAGTTCGACACCGAGGATGACCCGCAGTTCAGCGGCGATCCCACGACTATGGTGGATCTGCTCAACTCCTGCCTCAAGGAGGAGATGGCGCGCGATCCGCGGATCGTGATGTTCGGCGAGGACGTAGCCGACTGCAGCCGGGAAGAGAATCTCGAGTCGGTGAAGGGGAAGGGCGGAGTGTTCAAGGTGACGTGGGGGCTGCAGAAGGCCTTCGGGTCGAATCGCGTCTACAACTCACCGCTTGCCGAGGCAAACATCATCGGCCGCGCCATCGGACTGGCGACCCGCGGGCTCAAGCCGGTCGTCGAAATTCAATTCTTCGACTACATCTGGACCGCGTACATGCAGATGCGGAACGAGCTCGCGACGATGCGGTGGCGCTCGAACAATACGTTCAGCGCGCCGGTGGTGGTGCGCACCACGTACGGCGGCTACCTGAAGGGCGGATCGATTTATCACTCGCAGACCGGCGCCGCCATCTTCACCGGCGTGCCCGGCATTCGCGTGGTTTGCCCGTCCACGGCGCTCGACGCCGCTGGCCTGCTCCGCACCGCGATCCGCTGTGACGATCCTGTGCTCTTCCTCGAGCATAAGCACCTCTATCGCCAGACCTACAACAAGGCGCCCAATCCGGGCCCCAACTTCATGATTCCGCTCGGCAAGGCCAAGGTGGTGCGCGAAGGAACCGATCTCACCGTCGTGACCTACGGTGCCGTGGTGCAGCGGACGATCGTCGCCGCGAAGGAAATGGAGGAGCGGCACGGCGTGAGCGTCGAGGTGATCGACCTGCGCTCGCTGAGCCCGGTGGACTACGAAACGATCTATGAGTCGGTCCGGAAGACCAACCGCGTGCTCGTGGCCTACGAAGACTCGCTGAGCTGGGGCTATGGCGCCGAGATTGCCGCGCGCGTCGCTGACACGACGTTTGCGTTCCTCGATGCGCCGGTCAAGCGGATCGCCGCGACGGATACGTTCGTCGCGTACGCGCCGGAGCTGGAAGACGTGATTCTACCGCAGGTGGAGAGCATCATGCGTGCGATGGAAGAGTTGGTCGAATTCTAGCGAGGGGGTGAGGATGCAGTTGACCATGCGGCGCGGGCTCGTTCCGCTCGCGGCCCTGGTGTTTGGATGCAGCGGTGACAACACCGGTCCCGGCAACATCGCCGACGGAAAGTTCAGCTTCAAGGTGAC
>JBDTQV010000046.1:0-11270 GCA_039932015.1 Gemmatimonadota bacterium
CGCCGGCCGTACGAGCGCCCGGTCGGCATGGTGTTTCAGAGCTACGCGCTCTTCCCCCATCTCGATGTCGAGCGGAATGTCGCGTTCGGTCTGGACGAGCGGCGCCGTCCACGCACCGAAATTCGCGAGCGCGTCGGCCGAGCGCTCGAGCTGGTCCGGCTCGATCCCGCCGTCTATGGCCGGCGCCGGCCCAGCGAGCTCTCTGGCGGACAGCGGCAGCGGGTGGCGCTCGCGCGCGCCCTAGTGCTCGAGCCCGCGACGCTGCTGCTCGACGAGCCGCTCGGCGCACTCGATCTCCGGCTCCGGAAGGCGATGCAGCTCGAGCTCAAGTCGCTCAACCGCGAACTGGGCACGACTTTCATTTACGTGACGCACGATCAGGAAGAGGCGCTCACCATGAGCGACCGGATCGCCGTCATGAACGATGGACGAGTTGCGCAGCTCGGCACGCCGGCGGAGATCTACGAGAACCCGCGCACCGCGTTCGTCGCCGAGTTTATCGGCACCTCCAACATTCTCAGCGGGCGGATCGCGGGCCGGACTGACGCGGGCTGGACGGTCGCGAGCCCTGCGGGGCCGTTCGTCGTGCCGGCCGCGCCGGCGCTCGTCGCCGGCGCGGCGACCTCGGTGGCGGTACGCCCGGAATGGCTCGATCTCGCAGCACCCGGTAGCGGCCCTCCGGGAGAGAACGCGTTGCCCGGCACCGTGCACGACGTGATTTACCTGGGCGAGACGCTGCACGTGCTCGTCGCGCTCGCCGGCGGCGTGATGGCAACGGTCGCGCTCCGGAACGAGGGCCAGCTCGGGAATCCGGTGCCCTGGCATCGCGGCGACGCGGCACTGGTGGTCTGGCGACCGGACGACTGCCAGGTGCTCGAGCCTTGACGCGGCGCAGACTGCTTCGCTGGTTCCATCGGCGCGACGTGGCGGCGGCGTGGCTGCAGCTCGCGCCCGGATCGCTCTGGCTCCTCGCGTTCTTCGTCGCCCCGGTGTTGATCATGCTGGGTTACAGCGTGATGCACGCCGGTACGTACGGCGGCGTGTCGCCGGGCCTGACCCTCGGCGCGTACCGGCGCTTCGTCGATCCACTCTACCTCACGATTCTCCTCCGCACCGTACTGATCTCGCTGGTCTGCACCGCGATCTGCGTCGTGCTGGGGTTTCCCGTCGCATACGTGATCGCGCGCAGCGGACGCTGGAAGCACCGCCTGCTGTTTCTCGTCGTGCTGCCGTTCTGGACCAGCTTTCTCGTGCGCACCTACGCAATGATCTTCCTGCTGCGCGATGGCGGCCTCATCAATACCTGGCTCCAGGCGCTGCACCTGATTCGCGAGCCGCTGACGATGCTGTACACGCCTGGGGCGGTTGTCGCCGGCCTGGTCTACGGATTCCTGCCGTTCATGGTGCTTCCGATATATGCCTCGCTCGAGCATCTGGATCCGGCGCTGCTCGAGGCCGCCGAGAACCTCGGTGCGCGGCCGTGGTCACGTTTCCGGCGCGTCACACTTCCGCTGTCGCTGCCCGGACTCGTCGCCGGGAGCCTCCTCGTGTTCATTCCGGCGCTGGGCTCCTTTCTGACGTCCGACCTGCTCGGCGGTGCGAAGCAGGTGATGCTCGGCAACCTGATTCAGAATCAGTTCACCACCGCGCGTGACTGGCCATTTGGCGCCGCGGCGTCCTTCGTGCTGATGGCGGCGGTGCTGGCGGCGCTCCTCGTGTATGTCAGAGTGCAGCGGCCCCGCGTGGACGCCGCCTGATGCCGCGCCGCGTACCGCCCTCGCTCGCCGGCGTCACGGCGCTCGTCTATCTCTTCCTCCACGCGCCCGCGCTCGTGCTGGTGCTCTTCTCGTTCAACCGGTCGCGATTTTCCGTGGAATGGACCGGTGTGACACTCGACTGGTACGCCAGGCTCGCTGGCAGGAGTGACATCTTTCGTGCGCTCCGGGCAAGCATCATCGTCGGCATGGCGTCCACCGCTATCGCCACGACGCTCGGTACGCTCATCGCGCTGGGACTCGCGCGGCGGCGGTTTCCCGGCCGTGAGACGTACGAGGCAGCACTCTACCTGCCGATCGTCACGCCGGAGATCGTCGTCGGCATCTCGCTGCTGGTACTGTTCGCGGCGATCGGCGTTCCGCTCGGGCTCACCACGATCACGATCGCGCATGTCGCATTCAGCATTTCGTTCGTCGTGGTCGTGGTGCTCGCGCGGCTCCGTGGCATGGACCGCACACTCGAAGAAGCCGCACTCATTCTCGGCGCTGACGAGCTCACTGCGTTTCGCCGGGTGACGCTGCCGCAGCTCTGGCCGGCCATTGCCGCCGGCGCGCTGCTTGCGTTTACGTTGTCTTTCGACGACTTCATCATCACCTTCTTCGTCTCGGGCGTCGGCTCGACCACGCTGCCGCTGCTGGTCTATGCCATGGTGCGCCGGAGCATCGAGCCGACCGTGAACGCGATCAGTACGATTATCCTGCTCGCCACCACGCTGCTCGTCTGGAGCGCGGACCGGATCACCTCCGGCCCCCGCACCCCTCGCGCGGTCGCTGGATGAAGGCAAATCGGCACGTGCCGCACCGGCTGAACCGGCGTGAGCTGCTTCGTCTGGCCTGCCTTGGGCTGGCGGGCCTGCCGTTTGCAGGGGTACCCGGCTGCAGTGGACGTGACGCAGCGCGGGTCCCGGTTGCCGACCTCGAGCCCGAGCTCAACATCTACAACTGGTCGGACTACATCGCGCCCGACACGGTGCGCGCTTTCGAACGGGAGTTCGGGGTAAGGGTCTCCTACGATACCTACGAGAGCAACGAGGAGTTGCTCGCCAAGCTCGCGGCAGGCGCGGCAGGATACGACGTCGTCGTTCCGACGGGATACGGGATTCAGGCGTTGCTTGCGCAGGATCTCCTGGCTCCGCTCGAACGGTCGCGGCTCTCCAACTGGGACAACATCGCGCCGCTTTTTCGCGATTCGCCGTACGATCCAGGGCGCCGCTATTCGGTGCCGTATCAGTGGGGCGTCACCGGAATCGCCTATCGCGCCGATCGCATCGCCGCCGCGCCGGATAGCTGGGGCACCTTCCTGGAATCTCGATACGCGGGACACATGACCATGCTCGACGACGGACGCGAGGTGCTCGGCGCGATGCTGAAGCTGCGCGGACACTCGTACAACAGCGTGAATGCCGCGGAGCTCGCCGCCGCGCGCGCGGATGCGATTGCCGCAAAGGCCAACCTGATGGCCTATGTGTCGGCACCGGTGAAGGGGCAGCTCATCGCGGGTGACGTCTGGCTGGCGCAGCTCTGGAGCGGGGATGCGACGCAGGCGCGCGTCGAGCAGGCGGAAATCGAGTTCGTCGTGCCACGGGAGGGCAGCATGCTCTTTGGCGATGCGATGGCAATGTCGCGCGGCGCACCGCATCCGCGAGCCGCGCACGCATTCATGAATTACGTCCTCCGCCCCGACGTCGGCGCGGCCATCGCGCAGGCGACCGGTTACGGCACGCCCAATGCCGCCGCCGCGGCGCGGCTGACGCCGGCGCGCCCATATCCAACCGCAGCCGAGCTCGCGCGTCTCGAGTACCAGGCGGAGCTCGGGCCGGCGAACGCGCTGTGGGATCGCACCTGGGTCGAGGTCAAGTCGGCGTGATCGAGGAGCGGCGGGACCGCCAGCGCGAGAGCGCGGAAGATCGCCTTACCGCCGTGCTCGAGCTCGCGGCGCAAGCACATCGCGAGCGCCGCTGGCTCGATCTGCTCATGCACGCGGACGACGCGCGCCGGATCAGCGGCGAGGTCGTGGGAGAGCGGCGGTACGCGATGATCGCCTCCCGCCGGGTATTCGATGCGCGCGTATTGCGCGACGTGCGCGAGCAGGCGGTGCGCGATCCGGAGCTGCAGGCGCGCGCCGCGGCGCTGCTGCGGTGGATCGGGCCGGAGGGATTGGAGGCGATGATCGACGGAATCGTCCAATCCGAGGCGGTTGCACCGGTCAGGTTTCTGCACGATGCGCTCGCCGATGAGCCGGGTGCATTTTCAATGCTGCTGCCGCTGCTCTCGAGCAGCCGCGCGTATGTGGTGCGGCATGGTGCGGAGCTACTGGGGCGCCACGGAGATGCGCGTGCAGTGGCACATCTCGCGTTGCACGTCGATCACCCGTCCGGCGCGGTGCGCGACGCGGTGGCGCGGGCGCTGGCCGGGCTCGACGATCCTGCGGTGCCTGACCTGCTCCGCGGCATGCTCGCATCGCCGGCGGCCGGGTCACGCGTCAGCGCTGCGCGCGCGATCGCCGAGTATGCGCATCGTCCGCTGCTGGCAGCGCTCGTGCGCGCGTTCAACCTCGAACAGGAATCGGCCGTGCGTCAGGAGCTTGCCGCGGCGATTGCCCGTATCGGCGGTGCGGATTCGCTGGTGAACGTGGCGCTGGATCGAAGGGGATGGCTGCGGTGGCATGGCCGCCCAGTGGAGCAGCGGCTCGATGCGGTCTCGGGGCTCGTGGCCGCGAGCACGCCCGAAACGAAGCGCTTGCTGGCGCGCCTCGCCCGGGCGGGTGACACCCCCGTCCGCGACGCCGCCGACCGGGCCCTCTCGGTCAGACGGCGGGCGGATGGCAGCGACGACTAGGAAATCTTGTGCACTCCGAAGTCGTCAATGTGCAGGTCGAGATTGTGGTTTGCGCGAATGCCAATGGCTCCGTTCACGTCCCCGGCATTTACGTCCATCGAATAGACCTCCTGCCCGTTCACCTTGAACATCAGCTTCCCGGCCGTGGCCGTCGAGACTTCGAGCAGATTGGTCGCCTTGCCTGCGGCATCGGCCTTGTTGACCGCGGGGCTCGCCGTCCAGTTCTGAACGACTGACGTATTCGCGCCATCCCGCTTCTTGATCAGGTACACGCCGTCGCCCCGAACCAGGAAGTAGATGTATTTCTGGCCCTCGCCATTGAGCGCCTTGCCGCCTACGAACAGGCCGTAACCTTCGGGGTGCGTCGGCGCCTTGGTCTGCGTGAACTTTGCCAGGGTATGGAAATGGCCGTTCATCGCGTCACTGTCCCGCCACAGGATCGTCGCCGGTCCGAGCGTGAGATGAAGTCCCGCGCCCATCGGCGCGAACTTGACGTTGGCCAGCGCGGTGGCCGCGCCGTCCGTGCGCCCCGCCCAGCCGCCGGGAAGTGTGCCACCGCCCGCCACGGCCATGTCGTGATCGTCGTGCTGCATGCCCTTCATACCCGCATGCATCGAGTCGTGCGACATGCCCTTCATTTCCGCGTGCATCGAGTCGTGCGATACCTTGATGGCCGCATGCATTGAATCGTGGGCCGCGGCGGCCTTCTTCGCGGCCGCCGTCTTCGGGGTCGCCGGCTTTGCCGCCGGTTTCGACTGCGCGGCGAGTGGCGCAGCCGCGCAGGCCAGCGCGGCAAGAGCGGTCAGGATCCGCATCGTGGGAACTCCTCTGGAATGAATGGTCGCGCGACCGCGCGGCCGCAGTTGCGGCCCCTCCGGTCGCATGGGTAAGCTAATGGCCTCGGCGGACACCCGCCGAACCTCACCCGGGAGACGTGCATGCTGTACTGGTTCGGGATGCTCTTTGCGATCATCGGCGCCGCCGCAATTCTTTTTGCGCTCAGCTTCGTCACCGCCGTGATCGGCGGGCTGGTGAACGGCATGGTGGTGCTGATGGCCGGGCCGCTGATCGACGCCGCGATTGCAAGACGCGCGACCCGAAAGGGCACACACGCCTGATCCTAGTGGCCGCCGCTTTCGCCGGTGTCGGCGGCGGTTTCCGGAGTCGTGGCCCGCTTCAGGGCCGCTTCGTAGTTGATCTTCAGGCTTCCGGAAAGCTCACGCAGCCCCCGGGCCTTCATTGGCAACCCGCCGCCACGCCGGCTTATGGTCCCCATGAGACCGCAGGTGTCCGCCAGTCCCGTCAGACTCAGCGCCTGGCAGTTGCCCTTCATTTCGTCGAGCAGACGCCCCAGCCCCCGGACGACCATTTCGTCCGTCTTCAGTGACGCCATGTCCTCGATGACCGCACGGACTCGCGCCATTTTTGGCGGCAGGGATTCCAGGTACGCGAGTTGTGCCTGCTGCCGGGAAGAGAGCTTGAGCGCCATGCGAAGTCCTGTCGAGAGGATGCGAGGCGGCGCCACGCGCCGACGCTCGCAAAATAGCGGGATCGCCCGGATCTTCGCGGCGGTCGCCGCCGGCGTCCTCGTCGGCGCAATCGCCGCCGGCCGGCTCGATGCGCAGCTGGGCGGTCGGTGGCTGATCGTCGTCCGCGGGGGCGCCGCCGGGCCGGTCCAGGGCGAGCTCCGCCTGGCGCAGACCGGGCCGCGCGTCGGTGGCACGCTCTGGCTCGAAACGCGGGATGCGGGGCCACAGGTGCTGGTCGGTGCGGAAATCGGTGGTGGCGGAACCATCGAATTCACCGCTGACGTCCCTGGCGGGCCCGCGCGGTTCCTGGGGCATCTCGACGGCGGCGAGCTCCGCGGGGAGCTGCACGGTGATGTGCGGCCGCGATCCTGGAGTGCGTCCCGGCTCCCGGAAAATTCCGAGTACTATCCATCGCTGCCACGCTTCGTCGTCCATGCCGTAGTCGCCGGCCGGCGAGACTCGGTGCTGCGCCTCCCGGGGGCATGGCTCGCCGCCGCAGACGAGCTCGGGCCGACCACGTTCACGACCGCCTACGTGCGCGGTGCCGCCGCCGCCGGGCTCACGGCGCTGGCTGGCGACACGCTCGTGGCGGCGTCCGCACTCCGCGCGATGGGCGTGCTGCGCCGGCCCGAGCTCGTGGCGAGCGCCATCCGCACTCTCGAAGCGATCCGTGCAGGACTGACCGATCCGCGCGTTCGTGCGCGCTTCGATCAGTTGTTTCGCCCCCGCGGTGAGTGGCAGGTCGACCTTCACGACGTCGCACTGGCCCGCGCCCGCGTCCGGTTGCGCTCGCTCGGTCCGCGCGACGCGGTGCCGGCGCTGCAGTCCATCGGATGGCTTCCGCGGGATATTCCGCCCGATTCCGCGACGCTTACCCTTGCGCTCTACCGGCTCTTTGCCCTCGGCGCGACCGATTCGCTCGCGGCGCGAACGCAGCTTGTCCGGATGCGCGCCGACCAGCCGGTCTCCGCGGCCGCGGTCGCGACGCTCCTCGATGGGTACTCGTCGGCCACCGCCTGGTACGCTGACGCGATGCGCTTCTTCCTCGATGAGCGATGGATTCCCGGCCCGGAGATGTCATCCCTCGCCGATGCCATACGAACCGCCTGGGGCGACTCCGCCGCCACCCCGGCGATCGAAGTGCGCGTCTTTGGCTATCCCCAGGCGGTGCCGCGCTATGGTGTGCCCGACTCGCTTTTTTCCCGCCTCGTGCACGCCGACAACTGGGCCGCAGAAGAATGGCTCCGGCGCCACGGCCGCGGCGGTTTCCTGACCGTCCTGCACCGGCTGCGACTGGATTACGGGCCCACGCCGGCGATCGTCTCGCGAGACGAGACCCTGCGGCTCGCGAGCCCCGGCGTGCTCGCCGGTGAGGATGCGAACGGATTTCTCGAGCCGCGCGACGCGATCGCGATCGATCCGGGGTATATGCCGCTGCTCGCGCTCGGTGCCACCGTCCACGAATGGCAGCACCTGCTGTTTCAGCGGCGCCTGCTCGAGCGCGGCATCCCCGCGCGTCCCGGTCCGATCGTGCTCCCGGCCGCCGACCCGTACCTCGCCGAAGGAGTCGCCGAGTGGCGCGCCGAGCGGATCATGGGTCCGGTTGTGGCGCGGTTTCCGCTGCTCGGCGTCGCCGAGCTCGAAAAGCGGGCCCGTCTGCAGCGCACGTCGCCGAATGATCCCCACGTGCTTGGGTATCGAATGGTTGGAGCGCTGTCGCGGGCGGTCGGTGACGATGATCGCGTCATACGGCTGCTTCTCGATGCCGCCTCCGGCCGCCGCGGCGCTGCCGACGTGCTGGATGACCCGGTGGTGTCACGCGCCTGGTCGCGCCACGCCGCCGCGCCCGTGCGCACCGTGTCCGCGCCGGCCCGCCGGGCTCTGGTGCCCGAATTTACCTTCACGATCGAGGACGAGTTTCCCGACCTCCTCGCTACCCGCATCGTCCTGCCCTAGGTTGCCGACCCGGCGCCCGCGCCGCGGGTGGTTTTACCGCAGAGACGCAGAGGGCTCCCGGGAGGCACGCACTTCAGGGAACCAGGAACACAGAAACATTCCGCCACCAGCTTTATTCCGGAACCCGCGCCGGCTTCTCTCGGAAGATCGCCGCCCCGCGTGCTGCGCCAGACGCGGCTGTTCCGACTCGAAACCTTCACATCCGATCGCCCGTTTATATTTGGCGGCCCTTGACCGGCACCCGTCGCCGGCCATCGTGACCGCCCGTTACCACCGAGGATCCGATTCGCTACTCCATCGCAGTTGTCATTGCTGCTACCGTGCTCGCAACCGCTGCCTGTGCCGGTCGCGGTGCCCCCGGTCCGGCAGGCTCCGCGTCCGCCGTCGACTCGCTTGCGCGTCCCGGCGAGCGCCACCTTCGCAACATCCGGCAGCTCACCTTCGGCGGGAACAACGCCGAAGCGTATTTCTCACGGTCGGGGCGGCAGCTGATTTTCCAGCGCCAGGAAAAGGTCGACAGCGCCTGTGACCAGCAGTACGTCATGAATATCGACGGCAGCGGACTCCGCCGGGTCTCGAACGGCTATGGCCGCACCACCTGCGGCTACTTCTACGATCACGACCGCCGCATACTCTACAGCTCCACACACGAGTTCTCGCGCGAGTGCCCGGCGCCGGTCGACCGCTCGCGCGGGTACCTCTGGCCCCTCGGCCACTTCGAGATCTATAGCCAGAAGCTCGACGGCACCGACCAGCACAAGCTGACGAACAACGGCGCCTATAACGCCGAGTCCACCGTGTCGCCCGACGGCAGCCGCATCGTGTTCACCAGCACGAAGGATGGCGATCTCGAGCTCTACACGATGAACGTCGACGGCAGCGACGTGCGGCGCGTGACCAATCGCGTCGGTTACGACGGCGGTGCCTTTTTCTCGCCCGATGGAAAGCATCTCGTCTGGCGGGCACAGTACCCCGTCACCGCCGCCGACACCGCTGACTACCGCCGGCTCCTCGCCGACCGGCTCGTCCGGCCCGCAAAGCTCGAGATCTGGATGGGAGACGTCGACGGCTCGAACGCGCGCAAAATCACCTCACTCGGCGGGGCCAACTTCGCGCCGTTCTTCCATCCCGACGGCAAGCGCATCATCTTCGCTTCCAACTATCTCGATCCGCGGGGACCGAATTTCGACCTGTTCCTGGTGAAAACCGACGGTTCTGGTCTCCAGCAGATCACGACGGATAAACAGTTCGATGGATTTCCGATGTTCAGTCCCGACGGGCGCAAGCTCGTCTGGGCGTCGAACCGCGAGGATAAGGGGAACGGAGAGACCGACCTCTTCATCGCCGACTGGGTGGAATGACCGCAGCGCAGCATCAGCCGTCCCTCCTCCGGGAGTGGACCCGGTCGATCGTGTTCACGATCGTCGCCTGGCTTCTGCTGCGGACCTTTCTGGTTGAGGCCTTCCGGATCCCGAGCGGCAGCATGGAACGGACGCTGCTTCCCGGCGACTTCCTGTTCGTCAACAAGGCGCTCTACGGAGCCGAGGTGCCGTTGCTGCACTGGCACCTCCCCGCAGTTCGCGAGCCGCTCCGCGGTGACATTGTCGTCTTCGATTCGGTGGAGGAGCCGGGGAAGAAGCTGGTCAAGCGGTTGGTCGGCGTGCCGGGAGATACACTCGCCATGCGCGACGGTATCCTCGTCCGGAACGGGCAATGCGTGGACGAGCCGTACGTACTCCACACCGATTCGGGCAAGCGGGAAGGTCCGGAGATGCGCGAGCGGATGCGGGAATGGCAAGTTGCGCACCTGACCGGGAGCGCGCTTCCGTCTCGCTATCAGCCCGATCTGCAGAACTGGGGACCGATCCTGGTGCCGCCCGATTCGCTCTTCATGCTGGGCGACAATCGAGACGGCTCATACGACGGCCGGTACTGGGGATTTCTGCCGCGCCGGTCGGTGCGCGGACACCCGCTGGTCGTGTATTTCAGCTATGACCCTGACAGTTGGCACGCAGCGCCGTTCCTCACCGAGATCCGGTGGCAACGGATCTTCAGCCGTCCGGAGTGAGCATGCAATCATCGTTCGTGGCGTGGCTGTGGGACTGGACCAAGTCGATCGCCGTGGCGCTCGTGGTCTGGTTCTTCCTCCGCACCTTTCTGCTCGAAGCGTTTCACATTCCATCGAGCAGCATGGAACCCACGCTGCTCGTGGGCGACTGGCTTTTCGTCAACAAGGCGCTCTACGGCGCTGAGGTGCCGCTGGTGCACCGCCGGCTGCCGGCTGTTCGCGAGCCCCGGAAAGGCGACATCGTCGTCTTCGACTCCAAGGAGGAGCCGATCAAGCTCGTCAAGCGGCTCATCGGCACCCCCGGAGACACGCTGCAGATGGAAGCCGGGCAACTGATCAGGAACGGCCGGCGCGTCGACGAACCGTATGCGGTGCACACCGAGCTGTCGAAATCGGAAGGTTTCGAGATGCGCGCGAAGATGCACGACTGGCAGGTGGCGCACCTCGCCGGGCGCGATAGTGCGAGCTACCGGCCCGACCTGCAGGACTGGGGGCCGATCGTCGTTGCGCGCGATTCGCTGTTCATGATGGGAGACAACCGGGAAAACTCCTACGACAGCAGGTACTACGGATTCATCAGCCGCTCGAGCGTGCGCGGCAGTCCCATGTTTGTCTACTACAGCTACGACCTGTCGAGTTACAAGCCGCTGCCGTTCCTTACGGCGGTTCGCTGGAACCGCATCTTCCGCGGCCTGCACTGACTCCCTGCCGGGATCAGCCGGCCGGTGGCCGCGGTGTTTCCGGCAGTGCGTCGCGGCCGCCGGCACGGTCGATATAGACCGCGCTGCGGCCGCATGCAGTGCAACTCAGCGTGACCTTGCCCGCCGGTGCGTCGTCCTCGCTGCCGCGCACCGGCGTCCGCTCTACCGACGCCGATCCACACGACGGACAAAGCAGCGACCGCTGCTCACGGTCGGCGGCGATCAGCACCAGCGCTTCGGGTGCCCGATATTCCTTGATCCCTCGACGTCCCACGGCCTGCCCCTTCGGCGGGAAGTTGAATCGATCCGTCGCGGATCGGCCCGCCAGGCTAGAATACTATTGAGTTTTTTCGGTTGATGCAAAGCAACCGCGCACTGGTTGCATGGAGCGATCTCATGACCG
>JBDTQV010000047.1:0-11084 GCA_039932015.1 Gemmatimonadota bacterium
GCCGTGAGATCCGGCGCCTGGATGAAGGCGCGCGTCGCGCGGAGGAAGATGTTGCCGAGCACCTCGGTGCCTCGGCCCGCCTCGTCCACCACCAGCCCGTCCGCCACTCCGTCGAACAGATTGCCGCGCACGTGCGCCTGCGTGGTGCGCTCGAGCACGAGTGCCCGCTCCAGGGCCGCCAGCACGTTGTCGTCAATGTGATAGCCACGGCTCGGCTCCCCGGTCTCGCCAGGCGCGAACAACCAGATCCCGATCCTTCCGCCGATGATCACATTGCCCGACAGCGTGTTGTCGCTGCCGTGCTCGATCGCGATGCCGGTGTTGCGCGAGCCGACGATGGTGTTGCCGCGCACCAGATTGCCGCTCGAGTAGCCGAGCCAGAAGCCGAAGCCCGCGCTGTCGGCGTGGTTGTCGATGAAGCTGTTGCCCCAGCTGAAGGTGCTCTCGAACGCGTTGTGGAACGCGCCGGTCGCATCGTTCCGGAGCACGAGATTGCCTACCGATGGCCGGAGCAGCGGGCGCTGTCCGCTCAGAAAGAACCCGTCGCCCGAGACGGCGAGATCGTTCTCGGCGATCGTGTTCGAGTCGCTCTCTTCGCGGAGCAGCAGTGCCGCTGAATCGCAGCCCTGCCGGTACGCGGGGCTCTCGCAGCGCACACTGTGGTGCGCCTTGTTGCGCACGATCGTGTTGTGCGCCGAGCGCCAGAGGCTGATCCCCCAGCCGCTGTTGCCGGAGACGTCGTTGTCGGCGATGTAGGCGCGGCGCACGTTGAAGAGCAGTATCCCGTTTTGTGCCCGGTGCGCGACGACGCCGGTGACCGTCGCGTCCTCGGTATCCTTCAGGTAGACGCCGCCGCCGTACTTCTCGAAGGTGTCCGGGCGGAAGATGTCGAGCCAGTCGGTCGGGTTGAACGTCTCCGGTGTCGACAGCAGGCGTTGAGCACGGGAACCGGACGCGTCGACATCGCGCACGTAATGGCCGCGTCCTCCGCTCAGCCGGATGGCGTAGCGGTATCCCGAGATCACGCCGCCGGTGATGGTGACGTTGCTGACGCCCTGGCTGGTGACCGCCGCGCCGACAAACGCCTGTTGCACCGTGTCACCGCTCTGGATGGTGACGCCCGTGAGGTCGAGGCGCGTGTTGGAGCTGACCACGATGAACACGCCGCGCTCGGAACGGTCCGGCACCACGTAGTAGCCGGGGCAGACGCGCACGTCACCCTGCACCTGCAGGCCGCCGCGTCCCGGACGGATGCACGGCGCTGGAGGCACCGCATGCGCCGGCGCGAGGGAGTCGCGCGATCCACTGATCGCGAGCAGCATTGCCGCAGCCGCGAACGACCTCACGGCCGCACCGTGTGCCCCCGCTCCCGGAGAAACGCGCGGGCGCGCGGCAACGAGCTGCCTTCGAAATGAAAGATCGATGCGGCGAGCACGCCGTGCGCGCCGGCGTCGAGCGCATCGGCGAGATCCTCGAGCGAGCCGGCGCCGCCGGACGCAATGACCGGCCGGCTGGTCGCTGCGGCCGCGGCGGACAGCAGCGGCAGATCGTAGCCCCGGCCGGTGCCGTCGCGGTCCATCGACGTGAGCAGGATTTCGCCGGCACCGAGCTCGGTGAGCCGGGCGATCCACTCGAGCGCATCGAGTGCGGTCTCTTCGCGCCCGCCAGTCACCACCACGCGATACCCGGCGCTCGTCGCACGCACGTCCACCGATGCCACCACGCACTGCGACCCATACGCCTCGGCGAGTCGGCTGACCAGCGACGGATCGCGCACCGCGGCGGTGTTGACCGCGATCTTGTCGGCGCCGGCGCGGAGGGCGTCTCCCGCGTTCTCGACTGAGCGGATGCCGCCGCCTACGGTGAACGGAATGAAGATCGCGTCCGCCACGCGCGATACCATGTCGAGCGTGGTGCGCCGGTCCTCGTGCGTGGCGGAAATATCGAGCAGCACGAGCTCGTCCGCGCCTTCAGCGTCATAGCGGGCCGCCTGCTCAACCGGGTCTCCCGCGTCGCGAAGCGATTCGAAATGTACGCCTTTCACGACGCGTCCGGCCGCGACATCGAGACACGGAATGATGCGGCGGGCTAGCATACGCGGAGCACGTCTTCGAGCAGCCCGGCATCGCCGGTGCCGAGCATGGCGTCGATATCGTCGATCGCGCGTCGCTCGCGCGGCCAGGCCATCCGCGCGCGCGCCGATGCCGCCGGTAGCCACTCGAACGCGTCGTGCTCCGGTCCCGTGACTGGCCGGGCACCGTCACTCACGAACGCGACGAAGATCGGCACCAGCGCCACTTCATCGATCCGGTGCTGATAGAACGACTCGACCCGGCTCAGGTTATAGACCCGCTCGGGAACGAGGGACGTTTCCTCCGCCATCTCGCGGATTGCCGCCTGCTCCGGGCGCTCGCCTTCCTCGATGTGCCCGTGCACCGCTTCCCACGAGCCGGGGCAGCGTCCACCGGGCGCGCGCCTGAGCACGAGACACTCGAGCGAGGTACCTGCGCCGCGCATCACGTAGAGATCGATGAGCGAGACGCGCACCGTGGTCACGGGCGCCACTTGGCAAACGCGTCCATCAACGCGATCCCCGCCTTCTGCGATTTTTCCGGATGAAACTGCACGCCGATGACGTTGTTCTTCCCCACGATCGTCGGAAAGGCGCCGCCATAGTCCGCCGTGGCGAGCGAGATGCCGTCCGGCAGGTCGGCCGCGCGATAGCTGTGCACGTGATAGAAGAACTGCGGTCCCCTGGCGAACACGTTCTTGAGCATGACATGCGGCGCGCCCGCGGCCGTGGGCGTCACCTCGGACCAACCCACATGCGGCACCGGAAGCCCGCCGTCGAACCGGCGAACGTGTCCGGGCAGCAGGCCGATCCCCGCAACCCCCGGTCCCTCTTCGCTCGATTCGAACAGGAGCTGCTGGCCGAGGCAGATTCCCATCACCGGCCGGCCCTCGTGCACGATGTCGCGGAGGGTGTCGGCGATGCCGGAGTCGTGGAAATGCTGCGCGGCCCGCGCGAAGCTGCCGACGCCCGGAATCACCACCCGTTCCGCCCACCGCACCTCGAGCCGGTCGGGCGTGACGATCGGTGTGTGGCCCGCCGCCTCGATCGCGCGCACCACGCTCCTGAGATTGTTCACCCCGTAGTCGATGACGACGACCCTCACAGCGTCCCCTTGGTCGATGGCACCCCGGTGACGCGCGGGTCGAGCGCTGTCGCACTATCCAGCGCGCGCGCGAACGCCTTGAACGCGGCCTCGACGATGTGATGCGGATTGTCGCCGCGGACGAGATCGAGATGCACGGTGAGCCCGGCGTTGAGCACCACCGCGCGAAAGAACTCCGGCGTCAGGAAGACGTCGTAATCGCCCAGCATCTGCCACTTGGGGATTTCGATCTGATAGCTGAGATAGGGCCGGCCGGAAACATCGACCACCGCACGCACCAGCGCTTCGTCGAGCGGCACGTAGGCGTGCCCGTACCGCCGGATGCCGGCGCGATCACCGAGCGCCTGCGCCAGCGCCTGGCCCAGCGCAATGCCGGTATCCTCGACCGTATGATGGCCGTCCACGTGCAGGTCACCGCCAGCCTCGATCGACAGATCGAGCAGCGCGTGGCGCGCGAGCGCATCCAGCATGTGATCGAAGAAGCCAATGCCGGTCTTTACGTCCGCCTGGCCGCTGCCGTCGAGGTCCACGCGCACGCGGAGCCGCGTCTCCTTGGTCTCGCGCACCACCTCGCCGATGCGCTTCATTTCACCCGTTCGCGACATCGCTCAGCTCTCCAGGATCGCGCCGAGCGCGTCCACCAGTGCATCCATATCCTCGGGCGTTCCAATCGAAATGCGCAGGCACTCCGCGAGCTCGGGTCCGGCGGAGACGTCACGCACGAGGATGCCATGCTCGTCGAACAGCCGGCGGAAGACACGGCGCGCCGGGACCGTGCCGAATCGCACCAGAAAGAAGTTTGCGGCGGTCGGATACACCGTGATGCCGCCCAGGCGCGCGAGGCGCGCCATCGTAAGCTCGCGCGTCTCGACGATGGCACTCACGTGCGCCGCGCGCACGTCCATGTGATCGAGCGCCACATCGGCCGCCGCGAGCGTCACGATGTTCACGTTGTACGGCAGCCGCGCCTTCGCGATCTCGCGCGCCACGGCGGGATGCGCCAGCGCCAGGCCAAACCGAAGACCCGCCATGCCGAGCGCCTTGGAGAAGGTGCGCAGCACGACGAGCCGGGGCGACGACGCGAGCAGTGGAATCGCGCTCGGGCCGCCGAAGTCCTGGTACGCCTCGTCGCACAGCACGAGCGCATCGGTCTCCGCGAGAATCCGCTCGACCGCACCGTCGGGCAGCGCCGAACCGGTCGGGTTGTTGGGAGAGTTGAGCACCACGACGCGCGCCCGCTCGCGCACCGCGGCATCGATCAGACGGTCTACGTCGTACGCGAAGTCGAGTCCGAGCGGCACCGGCCGGTATCGCCCCCCAAACACGTTCGTCAACAAGCGGTAGAGCGCGAACGTCGGTGCCGGCGCCACGACCGCGTCCCCCGCGGCCAGCGAGACCGCAAGCGTCGCCTGAATCAGCTCATTGGACCCGTTGCCGGTGAGCACCCCGTCCGGCATCCAGCCGTAGTGCACCGCCAGCCGCTCGAGCAGCGGCCCCGGCACGAACGTCGGATACCGCTGCCACGGCTCCGCCGCGACGCGCTCGGCCACCTCGCGCTTGAGCGTGGCGGGAAAGTCATACGGGCTTTCGTTCTGATTGAGCTTTCGGCGCGCGACCGGCGCCTCGAGCGTGTAGGCCGGCTGCGCGAGCACCGACGGCTTGATCAGCGCGAGCGCGGAGGCCGGGTCGGCGAGCTGCACGGTGTCAGGTGCGCCGGCGGCTCAGCACCGCCTGCAGGCGGGCGGAGAGCGCGCGGGCGCGGAACGGCTTGGTGAGAAAGTCGTCGGCGCCAAGCTCGAAGACGCGGACCTCGTTGTCCTCGTCTCCCTTGGCGGTGAGCACGATGACCGGGATGCGCGCGGTGGCGGGACGCGAGCGCAGCTGCTTCAGTACGCCATAGCCGTCGAGATGCGGCAGATTGAGATCGAGCATGATGAGATCGGGCGCGTGGCGGTCCACCTGGTCGAGCGCCTGCACGCCGTCTCGCGCTTCGGAGACGACGTAACCTTCGCGCTCGAGCAGATCGCGCATCACGCGCCGGAGCGCGTCCTCGTCCTCCACCAGCAGGATCTTTGCACCGCGCACTGCGGCCGCGGTAGCGGCATCGTCCGAGACGTCATCGTCGAGCAGGTCGAACGCGATGCCGAGATCGGCGTCCGCGGATGATCCGTAACGCGCCGGCGGCTCATGCCGCGTTGGCGCGGGCGGCGCGGCCGTTGCCACGGGCGTCACCACCGGCTCGACTACTCGGCCGTCCTGCGGCACATCGGTGACCCGAAGCAGCTCGTCCATCGTGCTCTCGCCGTTCAGCACGTGCCGCAATCCGCTCGCCCACAGCGACTGCATGCCGTTGGCGCGCGCCGCCTCCGCGATCTTGTCCGCCGTGGCGCCGGCACCGATCCGACGCTCCAGCTCGCCGTTCATCGTCAGCACCTCGACGATGCTGAACCGCCCGCGATACCCGGTCATCGCGCACTCGGCGCAACCGACGGCGCGTTGCAGCGTGATACCGTCGGGCACGAAGCGGCGCAGCCGGCCCGAGAGCGGCTCGGTCGCGGGTTCGCGGCACACGAGACAGAGGCGGCGCATGAGTCGCTGCGCGATCACGCCGCGGAGCGCAGACGCCAGCTTGTACGCCTCCATTCCCATGTCGACGAGACGAGTCACGGCGTTCGCGGCGTCATTGGTGTGCAGCGTGCTCAGCACGAGGTGGCCGGTGAGCGATGCCTGCACCGCGATCTGCGCCGTCTCCTGGTCGCGGATCTCGCCGATGAGCACCACGTCCGGATCCTGCCGGAGAATCGACCGCAGCGCCGCCGCAAAGGTGAGCCCCGCCTTCTCCTGCACCTGCACCTGCACGATGTTCTCGCCCAGCTTGTACTCGACCGGATCCTCGACCGTCACGATGTTGACGCCCTCGTTCTGCACCAGGCGCAGCGCCGAGTAGAGCGTGGTCGTCTTGCCGGAGCCGGTGGGGCCGGTGACGAGAATGATCCCTTCCTTGTTGGCGAGCAGCAGCTTGATGGTCTCGCGCTCGTCCTCGCTCATGCCGAGCGATTCGAGCGTGAGGACGGTCGCCTTGGCGTTGAGAATACGAATGACGACCTTCTCGCCGCTCGACGCGGGGAGCGTCGAGACACGGAGGTCCACCGGCGAGCCGTCCACCGACATGCGCGCGCGGCCGTCCTGCGGGCGGCGGCGGTCGGCGATGTCGAGTCCCGAGATGATCTTGATGCGCGAGATGAGCGGAATGCCGGCGCTCCGCGGAATCTTCATCACCTGCCGCAGCACGCCGTCGATGCGGTAGCGAACGACGACGCCGCCCTCGACCGGCTCGATGTGGATGTCGCTGGCCCGGCTCGAAATGCCGTCGGCCAGCATCATGTCGACGAGGCGGACGATCGGCGCGTGCGCGGCTTCCTCGGCAGAGACGCCTTCGTCGCCCTCGTCCTCGAGCTGCTGGATGTCGGCATCGGTCTCGAGACCGGTGAGCAGCTTGCTCACCTCGTCCTCCGACGGGTACAGCGCCGCGATCCCCTCGCGGATCTTCGACGGCGACGACAGCAGCATCCGCACTTCCCGCCCGCTCGCGAACGCCAGCATCTTCTCGGCGTCGATGTCGAACGGATTGGCGGTGGCGACTTCGAGATGACTATCGGTCAGTCGGAGCGGCAGCACGTTGAAACGCCGGGCCACCTGCTCACTCACCGTCTCGCGCACGCCGTTATCCGGCCGGGCGTCGCCGGCGGCCTTGATGCGGAACCGCTGCGAGATCGCATCCAGGATGATGCTGTCCCCGGCAATCTTTCGCTCGACGAGCGTGTCCCAGAGCGACCCGCGCGCGGACCCGCCCTCGGCCCGTAACGTCGCGATCGTGTTGGCTGGAAGCAGCGGCTCGATGGTAGGAACGAGCCATTCGTCGGTAAACTGCATTCGGCGACCTGGGCGATGTGAAGATTCTGGATTGGCTGCGGTATCGAAGAATAACGCGGTCCGGGGGAGAATGCCGCTAGAGAATGCCCCACCAGGCGCGGTTGATGTCGATGGTGATGCCCGCGGTTCCGGTCCTGAGTCCTACCCCGGCCTCGATCCGGATGATCCGCATGAACATCTCGAGTGCGAGCCCCGCGACCGGCCGGATCCCGCCGCTTGCAGTCCACGGCATGCCCGCGTTCGGACGGTCGGCCCAGCCGGCGGCAACGAACGGTGCCAGCGTCATGCTGTGGCCGGTGCTCGCGAACGAGCCGAGCGGAATCGCCGGTGCCGGCACGTCGAACCGCCACTCGAGCTGCGCCAGCGCCATGCGGCGGCCGCCATACGCGCGGAACGGCTCGCCCAGCAGGGTGCCGCGTCCGCCCACGACGAAGCTCCGGTACGCGGGGAGCCCGTCGCCGCCGGCGCCGCCGTAAACGCGAGTGACAAGCTGTCCCGGCCCTAGTGCCCGGGCAAAGCGGCCTTCGAGCGACCCGCGGAGATAGCGCGTGGGCCCGTCGCCGAACTCGACCGAGGCCGCGCCGGCAAATTCCGACTTCACCGCAATGCCGGTGCCCGCGCGCTCCAGCCGGAGCCGCCCAATGCGATAGATGCCTGCGCCGAGCGGCGGGTTCAGGCGATAGGTTCCGGTCGCGGGCGTCGCCGCGACATCGACCGACCGCGAGCGCTCGATGGCAAAAGTCGTCGCGACGCTGGTGCGGCCGTTGAGCCGGTGGCGGATCCCGACGGTGCCGGCGTCGAGCAGCACGTAGTCGCCGTAGTCCTTGCCGAATTCCTGCGCCGAGATCGAATTGAGCGCCGGCGCGATGACGCCAAAGTCGCTGAAGTCGCTGATGCTGCGCTCTCCGCTGGCAAACACGCGCGTGGCTCGCGTGCCGACGCTCACATCGAGCCCGCCGGTGGCGCGCCAGTCCGACGTGCCGACGCCAATCGACGGCCTGAGCTCGAGCCGGCTCCGGCTCACGCCGATCGTGGCGCCGGCGCCGAGTGCGAGCCCCTGGACCCGGTTCACGTGGATGAGATCGCTCACCGAGCCGATCGCCAGTCGCCGGCTCGGCAGTCCGCTCATCAGATGCGCGCCCGCGATCCGCTCGACCTCGACCCGGAGCGCCGCCATGTCCTGCTGGTTGAGCGGCTCGGCGATGCTGTCGATCGCGGAGAGCAGCGAGCCTTTCCATGTAGTGTCGGCGTTGTTGGGGCGACGCAGGCCGGCGATGGCGGGCCCTTCGAGCGTCGACTCCGGAAACGCGACGTTCATGTCGTATTCTCCGATTTCCCACCGGCCGCGGATGATGCCGCGCGCGGGAAGATCGAGCCAGCTCGTGCGCCGGCGGATCTCGACCTCCTGGCGATACGGCAGCCAGTAGCGCCCCTCGACCAGCGCGTTTTCGAGCGTGATGTTGATGTCCTCGAGATCGCTGTCCAGATACGACGCCGGCGTGAAGCTGAAGCGAAACCGGACCATCTCGGCCGTCGCTTCGTTGAGGTAGAGCGTGCCTACCACAGCCGGCCGGTTGAACGCCTTCGGCCGCACGGCGACAGCCCGGAGCACCAGCGTCTCGGCACCGGTGCGGATGATGAGCGAGTCCTGGATCTCGAAGTCGTAGAGGGCGAGTCCGGCGGGAGACAGCGGATGAATCGCGTCGCGCACCTCGTCGCCCTCGCCAATCCGGATCACGTTGCCGAAGTTGTTGGTGACGATGCCGAGGTGGTCGCGATGGTAGTTGATGTCGGTGGGGAGGAAGGTCCCGTCGCGCCAGCCGAGGATGACCTGCTTGCTCCGGTTCGGGGCCTTCCAATACACTTCCACATCCAGTTCGTCGCCCTTGACCAGGTGCGGGGCCTGCGCGAGCCCTTCTTGTCCCACCTGCGCCAGGAACAGTACGAAGCCATGCGCGCGCGTGCGGTAGCTGGCGAGGCTGGTATCGGCCTGGGCGGTGACTCGGCGCTCGACGGCGCGGCGCACGAGCTCGAGCGCGGGTGGCGCGTTCCACTGCTGGGCGGCGAGCGGGGCGGCGGCACCGGTGGCAAACAGGATGAGGGACCACAGCGAGCGCGGGAGCATTGATGGGAATATTCCGGAATCAGAGGGGCCGGGCAAGCGCGTGGCTCATGATCGCGTCTGCCGTGACGTTCAGTGGCGCCGCGCTCGCGTGCGGAGGCGGTGCGTCCAAGGCCGGTGCGCCGCCGCCGCCGGCCCCGGTGCGCACGCTGCCGTTGGCCGGCGTGTTCCTGATGGGCGCGAAGGACACGGTGCCCGCGGACACGGTCGCGGTGCTCACCGCGGGTCAGGCGCGCCACATCGTGATGCGTATCGGCGCGCCGGATCTCACGACGTTCGCCGACATCTTCTTCGATACGCTCGCCTTCCAGGCGGCGCCGGGCGCTCCGGTGCGAATCACGCTGCAGCCAGCGGATTCGGCATTCGGTCTCGTAGTGGCCAGCGACACGCCGTTCCAGAACGGCGGCGAGATCACCTTCAAGTACGCGGTGCACTTCCCCGCCCCGACGGATGCGCTCGCCAAGTACGGCACGGTGCAGCTGCTCGAGCGCGCGCTAGCGATCGGCCGCATCGATGGCGCCGGCAACATCACGCTGCTCGCGTCCACCCGTCCCGCCGCCGACAACCTGCAGGCGCCGATGGCGCAGCCGGGCACCTACCTGGTGGCCGCGGTCCGGTGACCATCTACCGCCTTGTCAGCTTCGACGGCGCCCAGACCTTCGAGATCGCCGAGGGACGGACGATCGTCGTGGGCCGGGGCGTGGTGAGCGACGTGGCGGTACACGATCCGACGATCAGCCGGCGGCACGCCGAGCTCACCGCGACTGCCGAAGGGGTGCAGGTGAAGGACCTCGGCAGCTCGAACGGCACGTGCATCAACGGCGGGCGTTTGAAGAGCGGGCGGATGGCGCCGGGCGATTCGGTGACGTTCGGCAAGGTCGTGTTCCAGCTCGAAGAGCTGCGGGCGCCGCCGCCCGATCGCCCGGTGCAGGCAATGTCGGCAATTCCCCCGGGCGGCGCGAGCTCGGGCTCGCATGCGGGAATGATCGTGCGCCAGATGCGCGTGAGCGGTGCCGGCGCGATCGGCGTGGGAATGACGAGCGAGGAGCGGCCGCGATTCCGGCCGGACCAGCCGGGCCTGTTGCGCGTGGCCGCGACGTCGGACGAGGAGCGGACGACGCGGAAGCTCTCGATGCTGCTCGACATCTCGCAGAAGCTGAGCGCGGAGCTCGATCTCGACCGGCTCCTCGGCACCGTGGCGGACATGACGTTCGAGGTGATGAACGTGGACCGCGTGTCGATTCTGCTCCTGAACGAAGGGGGCGAGCTGGTACCCACGGTTTCGCGAAGCCGGGTGGGCGACGCCGAGTTCCAGCGGGTGCCGCGGTCGATCGCGCGGAAGGTGGTGGACGAGCGGCTCGCGATTCTGTCACACAACGCCACGACGGACGCGCGCTTCAAAGGCCACTCGATCGTGATGCAGAGCATCCGGAGTGCGATGTGCACGCCGCTGATGGCGTCGTCGGACGGGGTGCTGGGCGTGCTCTATGTCGACAATCTCACGGACGCGAATTCATTTACCGATGAGGACCTGCAATTCCTGGTCGCATTCAGCGGGCTCGCGGCGATTGGAATCAAGAACAGCCGGTACGCGGAGCAGATCCGGAGCGAGGCGATGATCCGCTCGAACTTCGAGCGGTACTTCGCGCCCAACGTGGCGCGGGAGATTGCGCAGCAGCAGGGCGCGGTGAAGCTGGGCGGGGAGAAGCGGCCAATCACGATCCTGTTCAGCGACATCCGCGGGTTCACCACAATGTCGGAGAGCATGAGCCCGGATGAAATTGCCGGGCTGCTGACGGATTATTTCACCGAGATGGTGGACGTGATCTTCGAGCACGGCGGCACGCTCGACA
>JBDTQV010000048.1:0-10986 GCA_039932015.1 Gemmatimonadota bacterium
TCCCGCCACTCGAAACCGATCAGCGCCCAGGAGCACGCGCCGACCAGCTCCCACCCGATTAATAGCGTGAGGAAGTCGGCCGCGAGCACCAGCAGCTCCATGGCGCCGGTGAAGCCGACGAGGAGGGCGAGCAATCGTGGCAGTGCCGCCGTTCCGCGTTCGGTGACGCCGGCGTAGAGAATGACCGGTGCGGCGATGACGGGCACCAGCACCGCCATCACGCGGCCGAGGTCGCCGATTGCGAGCTCGAGCGCGAGGCGCGGTCCCCACGACCAGCTCGCCAACGGTGTCGCGGCGGCCGCCCAGACCGCGAGCCCGAGCAGCACCAGCTCCGCGCCGACCGCGAGCGCGGTGAGCCTGCCCCGGCGCGCCGGCATGAGGGCGATAATCGCGGCAGCGGCGAGCGGCAGGAGTGGCAGGAGCCAGAGCATCAGCCGCGCAGCGTCTTCAGCTTTTCGGTGATGTCGGCCCGGCGGATCCGGTAGACGTTGACGAGAAGCGCGAAGCCGGCGGCTGCTTCCACCGCCATCACCGTCATCACCACGATGGCGAGCAGTTGCCCCTGGGGTGCGCCGCCAGCGGTCCGGGCCCAGAAGGATACCGCGGCCAGAATTGCACCGTTCAGCATGAGCTCCAGTCCCATCATGATCATGACGATCGACTGTTGCGAGAGCGCGCCGTAGACGCCGATGCCGAACAGCGCTGCGGCAAGCGCGAGGAGTGTCTGGAGCGTCACGGGACCATTCCGTCTGGGCGTTCCATGCCGGCGTGGCCGGCGTGTTCGCTCTCTGGTACCGCTGCGGGCGCGGCCGCGGGGGGCCCGGGCTCGACGGAGCCTTCGTCCGCGGGTCCGAATCGGCCCCGCCGGCTCGCCACGGCCAGCGAGCCGATCATCGTCGCGAGGAGCGTCACACCCGCCGTCTCGAAGATGAACATCGAGCCGCCGAGCAGCTCGTGGCCCACGTCGGCGGTCACGTGAGTGGCCGCAGGCGGTGGCGCTGAGGGAAACCGCGCGAAGGCGCCCACCCCGGCGAGCCCCACGAAGGCGATCACGCCGGCCGCGATGGCGGTCCGGTGCTGGTGCACCATGGTCATCGGGTTGAGCCCCGCCGGGTTCATCATGAACATCACCATGAACACGGCCATGATCGTCATCTCACCGGCCATCATCAGCACGAGCACCAGGCCCAGGAATTCGGCCGCGAGCAGGATCAGGATCACCGCCACCGCGACGAAGGACGCCATCAGCCAGTACGCCGCGCGCACCATGGAATCGGTGCGGAACACCCGCCAGCCGGTGATGACGGCGCCGGCCGCCATCACCCAGAACAGCCCGTCCGCGAGTGCGCCCGTCACGGCCGTCCCGCGAGCAACGCGACGGCGCCGGCGGCGAAGACGTCGAGCAGCGCCAGCGGAATGAGCACAGCCCACGCGACGATCACGAACCGTTCCAGACGCACGCGCCCGACCAGATGGCTCACCCCGAGCAGCACGGCGACGAGCGCCAGCGATTTCGCCACCATCCACACCGGGCCCGGCAGGGCGGGCCCGCGCCAGCCGCCGAGAAACCCGGCCGCACCCATGGCGGCAGCGGCCACGAGAATGGCATTCCGCCCCAGCGCCCAGAGGAGCAGCGCCACGCCGGACGATTCGGCCGGAGTGCCACCGGCGAGGTCGGCGGCATCGGACACATTCAGTGGCCCGCGGAAGGTGAGCCCGAGCGCCGCCACGAGATAGAGCGGTAACCCGAGTGGCTGGCGCACGAGATTCCACAGCCCGGCCTGGGCATCGACGATCGCACCGATGGAGAGCGAGCGCGCGGGAAGCGCCGCGCCGATCAGCACGAGCGCGAGCGGCATTTCGTAGGAGAGCGCGAGGGCAACGAACCGGTAGCCGCCCACCATCGGGAAGAGCGAGTTGGGCGCCCAGCCGTGCAGGTAGACGGCGACCATCACCAGCGCCATGAGCGCGCCGAAGTAGACGATTCCGGCGTCAACGTCACGCATGCCGGAACTTTGGCTCAACTCTGTGGGCCCAAGCGGCATCACGAAAAGCACGGCCGCCGCGATGGCACCGAGCAGCGCCGGCGCGAGGATCCAGAGCGCCTGGTCCGGCCGCTCGGTGCGCGGCGGCCGCTGCAGAAAAAGCAGCGCGCCTCGCCGCACCGGCCGGACCACGGCCTCGGCGAGCCGCAGCGGGGCGGCAGCGACGAGGCGCCCGAGTACGAGGTCGAGCACGGCGACGACATACACGGACGCGACGAGGATGAGGCCGGTGACGGCGATCTCCAGGCCCAGGCGCATCAGGCCGCCACCACCGCGGCAGTCGGCTGGCCGGCGGAAGCAGTGGACGCCGGCGGCAGGTCGCGCAGGTCGAGATCAAGGCTGACGACGGTCGCTACCGCATCTCCCCACTCCATGCCCTCCAGCAGCGAGGGCAGGAGGACGAGGGCGGACGCGGTCGCGGAGGATTCGCGGGTCAGCGGTCCGCGCGGCGCTTCAACTCTGCCGGCCCCGCCCGACCGTGCCTCTCCGGCGCGTGCGGCGAGCTGTACGCTCTGGATTGCCTCGGCGAGCCGCTGCCGCCAGCGCGCACACGCGTCGCCGCCGTCGTGCGTCACCGGGACGAAGCCGAGCGCGGTGTAGGCCGGATCCTCGACCCGCTCGTCCTCGGCGAGCCCCGAGGCGCGGGCGATTGGGCCGAGCCCGCGATTGCGGACCGTCGCTTCGGCGAGGTGGCCGGCGCCGGTGGTGCCGATCGCGAGTCCCCGCGTTCGCTCGAGCAGTTGGCGCAGATCGCAGAGCGGCGCGACTGCTCCCGGCCGAAGCCCCGCTCGCAGCGACATTGCGCGGCGGCCGAGGGCATCGAGTCCGTGAAGGCGGAGAGTACGGGCGAGGTGGAGGAGGTGATGCCGCGCGCGCGCCATCTCGAGGCGGGCGATCGCCACCGGCCGGTCGAGCGCGGTGCCGAACGGATCGTCGCGCTCGCGCTCGGCCTCGTCGCCGGACTCGTCGCTCGATGGAAGCGAGCGGACCTGAAAGGGATTGGGGTGCACGGTGGCATGCTGAACGAGGTCACCCTGCAGGCGGAGTTCGAGTGCGAGACCGGTGGGAAAGGGCGGGAAGAACGGCCCAACGGTGATGGCGAGCTGATCGAGCTTGAGGCCGTCGCGATCTGCCGCCGTTTCGGCCAGCGGGCGGCCGTAAGGCACACCGCCGGTCATGCCGGTGCCGCCCTGGCCGTAGGGCCCAACTCCGCGCCAGGGCGCCGGCTCGACGTCGGGCAGGATTGGAGCTTCGCTCGTCAGAGCCCCTCGCACCAGGTCGGCCTGCAGCCGGATCAACGACGCGACGAGATCATCGACCGATCCTGTCACCGTGCACGTAACCGGGAATGCCGCCACCGGCGGTGCCGGTGCGCGCGGGTGCGTCCACTGCACCGTGCACCGCGGGCGTCCCACCTGGTCATGGATCAGCCGCGCGGCATCCAGCAGCGCGTCCGGCAGTACGCCCGCTACAACCAGCAGCGTGGCCGAGCGTGGTGCGTCGACCACCTCCACTGCGCCATTCTGCCCGAGCAGACAGGCGGGTGCCGGCGGGTCGGCGCCTTCGAGCAGGAATACGCGGGGCGGGGCGCCTGCGGCGAGGCTGGCCAGCCACCCTCTCACCATTTCATTCGCATCCTGCTGCCCATTTCACATCCCGCCGCTCATGCCCACTCGAGTGCGCCTTCCCGCCAGGCGTAGAGGATGCCCAGCAGCAGGATCGCGATGAACATCAGCATCTCGACGAGCGCCTTGATTCCTTCGTCCACGAAGACGACTGCCCATGGGTACATGAATACCATCTCCATGTCGAAGGCGAGAAAGAGAAGCGCCATCGTGTAGTAACGTGCGTGGTAGCGGCTCCACGCATGCGTCGTCGGTGGCACGCCTCCGGTGAACGGGACGCGTTCGGCCGCGGTCGTACCCGGCGGCGCCAGCACGTCACCCAGCGCACGCACGCCAAGCCACGCGACGAGGCCCGCAAGGAAAACGACGAGCGCTCCGCCCAACGCGGCCATCAGCCCGTCACCGCGTAGTCCTCCGGGTTTTCGTCGAAGTCCACCTTGCATTCCTTGCTGCAGAAGTAGTACGGCTTTCCCTCATAATCGGACGTGGCGACGGCGTCCTTGTCATCGATCATCATCCCGCAGACGGGATCCTTGACCTGGGCCATGCGTGCCTCCTGGTGTACGGATTTGTGGGTGTGGCAGATGCTCACGCTAAGTAACTTCGACTGATCTCGGCGGCAAGGAGCCGCATCACGCGGTGGGGCACCCCCGCGCGAATCGGTCAGTTGTCGGGCCGGTGACGCGGAATACAACGCGCCCCGAAAAATCGCCTATTATTATGCCATCTGTACAGTCCTGATCGGCTATCAACTGGCTCGCGCCGCGTTCCCAGGCATGTTGTGCTCCGTCACTGGTTCGCAATCACGTCGCTGCTGATGACGCCGGATCCCGTCGTCGAGCTGACCGCGTGAGCGGGCCCGGGGTGCGGCGGGCCATGCGCGGCGTGATGGCCGTGCTCGCGATCCTCGGTGCGACCAGCGGATGGCCGGGTTTGTTCCGGAGCCATTGTACGGAGCATGCCGCAGTCGGCGGCACGATGGCGATGCACGGTCACAGTATGGACCGAGCGCCCAACGCGCCCGTGGCTCCGTCGAGCGGCGTACAATCGTCGCACGCGGACTGCACCCATTGCCCACCCAACGATTGCGCTACGACCGCGCCGTGCGCAAACCTGGGCGGGCTCGGCCTTCCCACCCGCCTCGCTGACTGGTCGCTAACCAATACCCTCGCCTATGGCGGGGCACACGGGCCGGCGTCGATCCGCTCGGCTGTGCTCACCGGTCTCACCCCTCCGCCTCAACGGATTCTCTAGGTCCAGGTCGCCCGGTTCGGCTTCTCGACTCAAGAGGATTCATCATGTACCGCTCGATTTCGGCCGCTTTCGCGGTCGCGACGTTTGCATTCGCACTGCCGGCACGTGCGCTCCGCGCACAGCAGCCGGAGCACCCCGCGCGAGCCGACACGACCATGCGCGCCATGCCCGGCATGGCTCACGATTCAATGCCGGCGAAGCGTCACGATGTCACGGCGGCGTCTGCCGGCCGGAAGCAGCCGCCGATGGCCGGCATGGCAGATACGTCCAGAATGGCCCGCATGGCCGAGCCGCTCGGCATCCCCCACACACGTATGGGCTCGGGCACTTCGTGGGTGCCCGATGCATCGCCGGTGCGTGAATACACCACGATGGCCGGACCGTGGATGCTCATGGCCCATGGCGACATCAATCTGTATTACGACCATCAGGGGACGGCTCGCGGCGCCGACCAGGTGGGCAGCGCAAACTGGCTGATGTTCATGGCGATGCGGAACCTGGCCGGCGGCATGCTGCAGCTCAACACCATGTTGAGCGCCGAGCCGTTTACCGTAGGCCCCCGCGGCTATCCGCTGCTGCTCCAGAGTGGCGAGGCGTATCAGGGCGAAGCACTCCATGATCGCCAGCATCCGCACGATCTCTTCATGGAGCTCTCGGCGCGCTTCGAGCGGGCCATCGCCCCGAATCTCGGCGTTTCGTTGTACGCGGCGCCGGTCGGCGAGCCGGCGCTGGGGCCGGTCGCGTTCATGCACCGGCCGTCCGCCCAGAACGATCCGTTCGCTACCATCGCGCACCACTGGCAGGACGTCACCCACGTCAGCTTCGGCGTCGCGACGGTCGGTGTGTTCACCCACGGCGTGAAGCTCGAGGGTTCGTGGTTCAACGGGCGCGAACCGGACGGCAATCGCTATGACTTCGACTTCCGGAAGCTCGATTCCTACAGCGGCCGCCTGTCGGTGAACCCGACCCCGCACTGGAGCCTGAACGCGAGCTACGGTTTTCTGAAGAGCCCGGAAGAGCTGCATCCCGATCAGTCCCAGCACCGCATCGGCGCGTCCATCATGCACACGGTCCGGCTCGGCCGAGGGGGTGAATGGGCATCGGCGCTCATCTACGGTGCCAATCAGCACCGCTCGCTGGGGCAACCCGCGGAGTCGTTCGAGCACAGCGCGGTCCTCGAATCGAATCTCCAGCTCGACAACCGCAACAGCGTGTTTGGCCGCGTGACGTTTGTGCAGAAGTCGGCGGAAGACCTGGTCGTGTCGAACGTGGCGCCGGATACGCGCTTCAATCTTGGCACGCTCATGCTGGGTTACGTTCGCGAGATTGCCACGTTCAATGGTGCGGAGTTCGGTCTCGGGTTCCGGGGCGAGATCAGCCAGATTCCCGCCACGCTGCTCCCGACCTACGGCACCCGGCACCCGGCCGGCATCGCGGTGTTCGGGCGGATCCGCCCACGCATCACGGTCCACGCGCATGAAATGGATCCGGCGATGCACCATTCCATGGGCCCGGGCCAGCCGCCGATGGCGGGTGCGAAGCATCCAGACACCACGCCATGAGCGCGCATCGCGCAGCGGCCCGCGTGCTGGTCGTGCTCCTGACCGTCACGGTCGCCGGGGCACGGGCGGCGCTCGCCCACCCGCGGCTCCTGCACACACGGCCAACGGCCGGCAGCACGGTCGCGGCCGCCGATGCGACGGAGTTGCGGCTGACATTCAACGAGGCGCCAGAACCCGCTCCTTCCACGGTGCGGCTCACCGGGCCGAGCGGACAAGTCGTACCGCTCGGTGCGTTGCGGGCGGCGAGCGGAGACCCGAACTCGCTGGTGACGGAGCTGCCTGCAAGGCTGCCACCCGGGCAATACACGGTGGCGTGGCATGTGGCGGGCGACGACGGACACATGGTGGCCGGGTCGTTCGCGTTCGTCATCGGCCTTCCCGGCGGGACCGCGCCCGCAAGCGTCTCGCCGCTTCCTTCGAGCCCCGACCCAGTTCACGCCACTGCTCCGGTTGCGGAGCCCGGGGCGGTCGATGCGAGCCAAGGCGCGCTCGAGAACCCGGAGTACATCACCGCCCGCTGGCTCATGTACGCGGCGCTCATGGCACTCGTCGGCGTCGCCGCCTTTCGCTTCGCGGTCCTCGGCCGTGCCCAGCGCGCGCGGCCACTCGCGAATGGCCTCGAATACTCGGCGGCGCGGCGCGCGGCACGGCTCGGCCTGATCGCCGGCCTGCTTCTGCTGGGCTCACTTGCCCTGCGTCTCGTCGCGCAGCGCGCGTCCATGGCCCAAGCCAACGGGCCGGGCCCGGCGCTCTGGGACGTCATTCTCACTCGCACGACGTGGGGCCATGCCTGGCTGGTCCAGCTTGGCGGCGCCATCGGAGTGGCATTGCTTTGCGTCGGACTCGCGCGGTCGAATCGCGACGGCGAATCTCCCCGCCTTGCCTGGGTCGCCTTCGCCGTGCTGGTCATCGGCCTGAGCCTGACGCCCGCATTCTCTGGGCATGCCATCGCGAGCGGCCGGCTGACGGTACTCGCGGTCGCCGCCGACGGCGTTCACGTGCTGGCGGCGGGAGCGTGGGTCGGCACGCTGCTGGCCATGCTCGTCGCGGGCCTTCCGAGCGCATATGAATTGGAGTCCGGGATTCGGGCGGACGCGATGGCGCGCATCGTGGCGGCGTTCTCACCGATCGCTCTTGCGTCTGCCGCCACGCTCCTCGTCACGGGGCTGTTCGCCGCGTGGCTGCACATCGGAAGCTTTGCTGCGCTGTGGCAGAGCGGCTATGGCCGCACGCTGCTGATCAAGCTCGCCGTGCTCGCCGGCGTCGTGGCCACCGGCGCATTCAACTGGAAATGGGTACAGCCCGGCCTGGCGCATGCCGGACCGCGGGGTGAGCGGGCGGCGGCATCGCTTCGCATTTCCGGCCGGGTGGAGCTGGCGGTCGGAGCGCTGGTGGTGCTCGTCACCGCGATCCTCGTCGCGCTTCCTACACCGCATGACCTGCCATGAGATCCAGCGCTCACGGCCATGTCCGCCACACCGCCCAATGTGATTGCTACGTGCCCACACCAACGAGGCGACATCGCATGTCTGCCGTGCTGCCGCCGCCAGCGCGGCGCAAGACTCGCGTCGCCATTCCCGACATCGAGGAAGCTCAATGAACAAGTACGCGAAATTCGCCGCGATGATCGCGACGGCAACGGTAGTCATGCTGGGATTGATGTATTTGAATACGCTCCAGTTGGATCACGTCTACTTCAGTGAGACGCGCGCCTACATGGCGGTTGTCATGGGGGCAACCATGGCCAGCATCATGTTGGGGTTCATGCTTCACATGTATCCCAACCGGCGGGTGAACCTGAGCATCTTCGCCGGGAGCGCGGTCGTGTTCGCCATCGCGCTCTGGCTGGTGCGCAGTCAGCAGACGGTGGAAGACGTCTCCTACATGAAGGCGATGATACCACACCATTCGATCGCGATTCTGACCAGCTCGCGGGCCCACATTTCGGATCCGAGGGTCCGGAAGCTGGCCGATGGGATTATCGAGTCGCAACGCAGGGAAATCGCCGAGATGAAAGCGTTGATTACGGATCTCGAACGCCGGCGGTAGCAGGACGCGTGGTGATGCGAATCATCGATTTCTCCCGGACCGCGCGCTGATGCGCCGAGGCATTGGCTTTGCCCTCGGCGCCGCCGTGTTGTTCGGCGTGAGCGCGCCGCTCGCGAAGGGGCTGCTTGGCAACGCCCCGCCGCAACTGCTTGCCGGGTTGCTCTATCTCGGATCGGGCATCGGGCTCGGTATCGCCTGGCTCGTTCGCCGCCGGCGCGGCGGCGGAGCAGGGGAGGCGCGGCTCAGCCGGCGAGATCTGCCATGGCTTGCCGGGGCGATTGCGTTCGGCGGCGCGATCGCACCGCTGCTCCTCATGCTGGGCCTCATGCGCACGCCCGCGTCGAGTGCCTCCCTGCTGCTCAATCTCGAAGGTGTCCTCACGGCGCTGCTCGCGTGGACTCTCTTTCGCGAGCATGTCGACCGTCGCATCGGCGTCGGGATGGCCGCCATCATCGCTGGCGGCGTTCTCCTTTCCTGGCAGGGCCGCGTCGCCTGGGGCGGCTTGATCGGCCCAGCGCTCATCGCGGCCGCGTGCCTCGCCTGGGCGATCGACAACAACCTGACCCAGCGTATCTCCGCCAGTGATCCGCTTCAGATCACGCTGCTCAAGGGACTCATCGCGGGGAGCGTCAACACGGCGCTCTCGCTCTCACTGGGTGCTCGCCTTCCGGCGGCGGCGACCCTCGCCGGAGCGCTCCTGCTGGGACTGCTCGCCTACGGCGTCAGTCTCGTGCTCTACGTGCGGGCGCTCCGCGCGCTCGGCACCGCGCGCACCGGCGCGTATTTCTCCCTGGCGCCGTTCGTGGGTGCCGTGGTCGGCCTGGTGGTCTGGCACGAGCGGGTCACGGCGCCCCTTGTCGTGGCCGCTGGCTTAATGGCGCTCGGCCTTTGGCTGCACCTGAGCGAACGCCACGCCCACCAGCACCAGCACGAAGCGCTGGAGCACGAGCATCGGCACGTCCACGACGAGCACCATCAGCACCCGCACGAACCGGGCGATGCGGCCGGAGAGCCCCACACCCACCGGCACCGGCATGCTCCGCTCGTGCACGTCCACCCCCACTTTCCCGACATCCATCACCGGCACGGACACTCCGACGCCGGGCGGTAGGCGTCTGCTACGCTTCCGCCTGCACGCCCACGCCGAGCGACCGCAACGTCGCCTCGTTGACCCCGCCCTGGCGGCAACAATCGGCGATCACGCCGTTGACCACCACCGTCGGGGCACGCACGACACCGTACTCCTTCGCCTTCGCAAGTCCGGCGTCGGTGTGGAGGTCGTGGACTGTCACATCGCAGCTCGAACACGCAAGCTGCTCCACCTGCTCGACGGCCTCGTCGCACAGGGCACAGCCGGCGGTGAATACTTCGACCGAACGCTTCGCCATTGGGTCCTCCAGTCTTACGGGTGATTGGCGCCACGAGCGCCGTTGATTTGCAGGAGCGTCGGGGTCGGGTGCCGGGCGGCCCACCAATTCCACAGCGCCGCCCGTGCCTCGGCGGCCAGCGAGCACGAGCACAGCGCCAATCGTCCCCAGCATGAGCGGGATAGAGCGATGATGCCGCCTCGCCGACCAGCCGAGGCTGAGAAGCCCGAGCGCCAGAAAGATGATGGTCAGGACCGCGAGGCCGCGCTCGTTGGCCACGAACCCCACACCGAGTGCCGAGAGAACGCCCGCATACGCCGTGAGGCAGAGCGTACAGGTGAACTTGGCCAATACCGCAAGCGCGAGGCTTGGCACGATGGCCGCCCCGTCGCGTGCCTCAGACATCCGAGCGGCCGGCGGCCACCGGCGTCCGTCCCAGGTCGAGCGCCTCGATGATGGGGCACTCCGGTGCGTCCGCGCTGCGTTCACATGCATCGACCAACTGAGCCAGGGCGACGCGCATCGCCGTCAGCTCGCGAATCTTTTCGTCGATGGCCGCCATTTTCGTGGCCGCGAGGCGGCGCGTCGTCGGCCGGCTCCGGCTCGTCCGATCGCGCAACTCCAGCAGTTCGGCAATCTCGCTCAGCGAAAAGCCGAGATCCTGCGCTCGCTTGATGAAACGCACCTGCGGCGCCGCCGATTCGCCGTAGTCGCGGTAGCCTGAGCGACCCCGCGCCGGTTCAGCCAACAGGCCGCGGCGCTCGTAGTAGCGCAAGGTCTGGATGTTCATCCCGGCCTCGCGCGCCACATCGCCGATCCGCACGTCGAACCTCCTCGAGTCAGCCGCATGATACACCCTGTACCTCGGTACCGAGTCAACGGGCACGCAGCCGAATCCCGGTTGTCAGGAGGGCAGAAGCGGTGCAGACTGGAGTGTGTAACAGCGCTGCTCCGCAACGGCGGGCGAGTCCGATTTACCGCCGCATTCGCGGCCAGTTCCCGCCGTGGCTGCAGCGTCGCCGGTGAGCCGCAGCCGCGCGGTCCTCGCGCTCCGCGCGGATTGGCAGGAGCAGCTCCGACGCTG
>JBDTQV010000049.1:0-10850 GCA_039932015.1 Gemmatimonadota bacterium
CCGAATCGTTCGCGCCGTTTCACGGTTGACGGAGATTCGCGGGGCGAGTAATATTGTGTGCTGTTCCGGTACGGCCCTCCACAGGGCCACCTGCTGCGTTCGTGGCTGTCGTGATGTGGGGGAGTTTCCCCACATTTTTTTTCGGCCTGGCGATGCCCTCGGCAATGCCCCTCGATCCGCTGCTGGTCGCGATTCGTGCTGAGGTTACGGAGCTTGGTTTCGAGCTCGCCGATCTCAGACGCGCCGGCACCCGGCAGCGTCCCATCCTGCAGGTGCGGATCGACCGCCCCGACAGCAGGCCCGGCCACGGTGTCACGGCCGACGACTGTGGGAAGGTCAGCCGCTCGCTCGAGCGGTATCTGGAGACCGCGGGGCAGGTCGGCCCGCGGTATGTCCTGGAAGTCTCCTCACCAGGCGTCGAGCGGCCGCTGCGGTGGCCGGAGCACTGGCGGCGCTTCATTGGCCACCAGGCGCGCGTTCGCAGCGCCACGCTTTCCGGCCGGCCAGTCGTAGAGATCGTGGATGTGCCGGACGACGAGCATGCGCGGGTGCGGCTGCCCGATGGCAGCGAGGTCACACTCGCCTTGGCCGACGTACGCGAAGCGACGCTGGTGGTGGACTGGAAGCGAGAGCGCAGCGAACAGGGCGGTCGACGCCCGTGACGGACGCGCCGGAAGGCGTGTCGCTCATCAGGGAGTGAATGATGTCTGGTTCGGCTGAGATGCTCGCGGCGTTCCGCGAGCTCACGACCACGAAACAACTCGAGCGGTCCGACCTCCTCGAATTGCTGCGCGACGGGATTCAGGCTGCGCTGATGCGCAAGTATGGTCCCAACGTAAAATTCGAGATCACCGTCGACGAGCTGCAGGGCTCGATCCGTATCATCCGGCTCCGCCAGGTGGTGGAGACGGTCGAAGATCCGAGCGCGCAGGTCACGCTGGAAGAGGCACGTTACGAGGACGAGGGTTTTCAGGTGGGCGACATGCTGGAAGAGGACGTGCCGTTCCACGAGTTCGGCCGCCTCGCCGTGCAGGCCGCGAAGCAGCGCATCATCCAGCGGGTGCGTGAAGGCGAGCGCGCCCGCATCCGCGACGAGTTCACGTCCAAGGTGGGCGAGCTGCTCTCGGGCGAGGTGCAGCAGATCGAGCGCGGCAAGCTCGTGCTCATGCTGAACAAGTTCCGCGAAGCCGAAGCGATCATGCCGTATCGCGAGCAGAATCACCGCGAGCACTTCCACCAGGGCGATACGATTCGCGCCGTGCTCAAGCGGCTCGAGGAAACGCCCAAGGGCCCGCGCCTCGTGTTGAGCCGCGGCGACCCGCTGTTCGTGAAGGCGCTCTTCAAGCTCGAAGTCCCCGAGATCCAGCAGCAGATCGTCGAGATCCGCGCCATCGCCCGCGAGGTCGGCAGCCGGACCAAGGTCGCGGTCATCTCTCGCGACGACGCGATCGATCCGGTCGGCGCGTGCGTGGGACTCAAGGGCTCGCGGGTGCAGGCGGTCGTGAACGAGCTCGGCGGTGAGCGCATCGATATTGTCCCATGGTCGCCGGACCCCGAGCGATTCGCCCGCTTGGCGCTGGCACCGGCGCAGGTGGCCAAGGTGTTCTCCGATCCCGACGCCAGGACGATCCAGGCGGTGGTCGACGAAGACCAGCTCTCGCTCGCCATCGGCCGGAATGGCCAGAACGTGCGGCTCGCCTCCGAGCTCACCGGCTGGAAGATCGATCTCTATTCGAGCCGCGAGTGGCTCGAGCGCGGTGGCGAGGGCCCGCTGTTCGCACCGCTGCCGCCGGAGGATGAATCGGCCACCAAGGTGCCGCTCCGCGAGCTCGAAGGGCTTTCGCCCGAGCTGGTGACGATTCTGGGCAGCGCCGGGTACAACACGCTCAACGACGTGCTCGACCTCGAGCGAGAGGATATCTCGCGCATTGCCGGCATGACGTCGGAAGCCGGCGATCAGCTCATGGCATTCCTCTCGGAGCTGACCGACGATGACACCGCCGAGGAGACGCCGGCGCCCGCGTGAGCGGACTGCTCGGCCTCCTCGGATTGGGGCAGCGCGGGCGCCTGCTGGTGATCGGGGTCGACGCGGTGCGGGATCAGGTCAAGGCGGGACGGGTGTTTTGTGTGGTGGTGGCGGCGGATGCAAGTCCGCGCGCCATCGACAAGGTGGTTCGGCTCGCGAGCGCCAAAGGGGTGCCGCTGCTCGCCGGACCAAGCGCCGCCACGATGGGCGCGCAGTTGGGAAAACCGCCGGTCATGGCGGTGGGCGTGCGGGATCGTGCGTTGGCCGACGGCATTCGGCAGTCGGCGCCGCTACGTCAGTGATGGAGGCTTGAGTGGTCAAGACCAGAGTACACGACCTCGCCGCTGAGTTCGGCGTTCCCGCCGAGCGGCTCATGGGCATGCTCAAGGACATGAACGTCTTTGTGCGCAGTCACCTGTCGGCCCTGGAGAACGACCAGGTGGCCGCCATCCGGGTGCGCTGGGAGCGCGAGAAGCGGAAGAGCGCCGAAGATCCGGCGCAGAAGAAAGGTCGTCGCAAGGCAGTGAAGGCGGTCGATGCCGCCCCGGCGGCCGCTGAGGTGAAGCCGGTAAAGCGCCGCCGCACCGCAGCCGAGGTGGCGGTGCATGAAGCGGAAGCCGAAGCCGAGCGGGCGGCGGGACTCGCCGCGCTCGAGCTCGAACGGCCGCTCGTGGCGGACGCGCCGGATCCGGTCACCGCGCAGTCGCTCGAGGAGCGCGCACGCGCGCTCTTCAAGGATCCGCCGCCCGCCGCCGTCGACGCCCCCGCCGATGGCGACAGCGCGGCGCCCGCTGCCCTGTCCGCGCCCGAGCCGCTCTTCCGCCGCACGGCGCCGCCCGAGACTTCGTCGCCCTTCGCGGCCGCGCCGTCGGCGAGCGCTGGTACGCCGCCCGCACCCGTCAACCCAACGCCCACACGCGCGCCGTTCATTCCGCCCCGCATCCAGCGCACGCCCCAGCCGAGCCAGCACGGTGGCGGTGGCGGCGGCGGCGGCCGCTCGGGCGGGGGCAGCGGCGGTGGGCGCCCGAACGCCGGTCCCCCTCGTCCGGTGTTCAGCAGCAGCGCGCCCGGTGGCGGCCCGGCTCGGCCCGGCGCCGATCGTCCGGCTCCGGCGCGGAGCTTCGGTCCTGACGCCGAAAAGGGTGGCAGCCGCAAGAAGGGCAAGAAGGGGAAGCGCTCGTCCGTCGATCAGGATGCCGTGACAGCGAACATCACGCGGACCCTGCAGGGTATGAAGGGTCCCGCCGGCCGGAAGGGCCGCGGCCGAACCGACGAGCCGTCGTACCGCGACGTGGTCGCCGGACGCGCCGCCGAGGAGAAGGAGCGCGAGAAGACGCTGGTGCGGGTCAACGAGTTCATTTCCGTGAGCGAGCTCGCCAGCGCCATGAAGATTTCGGCGACGCAGATCGTGCAGTTCGCGTTCAAGGAAATGGGGATGATGGTCACGGTGAACCAGCGCCTCGACTTCGACCAGATCGACCTGATCGCCTCCGAGTTCGGGTTCCAGGCCGTGCGCGAGGACGAGTACGCGGCACAGATGAGCGAAGGTCCCGCTGAAGTCGAGGAAGAGGGCACCCAGCAGCACCGGCCCCCGGTCGTCACCATCATGGGTCACGTCGACCACGGCAAGACCTCGCTGCTCGACTACATCCGGAAGGCGAACATCGTCGCTGGCGAGGCCGGTGGCATCACGCAGCACATCGGCGCGTACCACGTCGATCTGCCGAGCGGGAAGAAAATCACGTTCCTCGACACCCCGGGCCACCAGGCGTTCACCGCCATGCGTGCCCGTGGTGCGCAGGTGACCGATATCGTCGTGCTCGTCATCGCGGCGGATGACCAGGTGATGCCGCAGACGATCGAGGCGATCAGCCACGCCAAGAACGCCGGCGTGCCGATGATCGTGGCGATCAACAAGATCGATCTTCCGTCGGCCAATGTGCCGAAGGTGAAGCAGGACCTGCTGCAGCACTCCGTCGTGCTCGAGGAGTTTGGCGGCAACGTGCTGAGCGCGCAGATTTCAGCGAAGAAGGGAAGTGGCATCGACCAGCTGCTCGACCAGATTCTGCTGCAGTCGGAAATTCTCGATCTGACGGCCAATCCGGACGCTCGCGTCCAGGGCACCGTCCTCGAAGCCACGCTCGATCCGGGCAAGGGACCGCTCGCGACGATCCTGGTCCAGAAGGGCACGCTCAAGGTTGGCGACAACTTCATCTGCGGCAAGTTCAGTGGCCGCGTGCGCGCGCTCTACGACGAGCGCGGCAAGACGGTGCGCGAAGCGGGTCCGTCGATTCCGGTGCAGATCCTCGGCTTCGAGGGTGTCCCGGCCGCCGGCGACATCTTCACCGTCGTGACCGATGCGGTCGAGGCGCGTGAGATCGCGCAGAAGCGCCAGCGGCTCGAACGCGAGGCGCAGAACCGCCGGAGCCAGAAGGGCACGTCGCTGGAAGACTTCAGCCGCGCGCTCAAGGAAGGTGCGGTCACCCAGCTCCGCATCATCATCAAGGCGGACCAGGGCGGCCCGGCCGAAGCACTGGCCGACGCGCTCGCGCAGCTCAGCACCAGCGAAGTGCGCGTCGACGTGGTGCACCGCGGCGTGGGTGCCATCACCGAGAGCGACGTGCTCCTCGCCAAGGCGTCCGGTGCCATCGTCCTCGGCTTCCACGTCCGGCCCGATTCCAACGCGCGCGCCGCGGCGGAGCGGGAGGCGGTGGACGTGCGCACCTACCGCATCATCTACGAGGCCGTGGCGGACGTGCGCAATGCGCTCGAGGGGCTGCTCAAGCCCGAGGAGCGGGAGACCGTGCTTGGCGACGCCGAGGTGATGCAGCTCTTCAAGGTGAGCAAGGTCGGCACGATCGCCGGCTGCATCGTCCGGAGCGGCACGATCCAGCGCACCGGCAAGGTTCGCGTCATGCGCGACGGTCTGACCGTCTACACCGGCAACCTGTCGAGTCTCAAGCGCTTCAAGGACGACGTCCGGGACGTACGTGAAGGCCTCGAGTGCGGTATCGGCGTCGAGAACTTCAACGACGTGAAGGTCGGCGACCGGATCGAGGCGTTCAAGATGGAAGAAGTGAAGCGGACGCTCGCGCAGGCGGGGTCGACCGGAGCGGCGTAGCATGCTCGTGGGTCTTACGACGTGGGAGCTGCATCTCGAGGGCTGCCACTCGCTGAAAGAAAAGCGCAGCGTCATCAAGCCGCTCACGAGTGCGCTGCGCAAGTCGCTCAACGTCTCCGTCGCGGAGACGGCACATCAGGATCTGTGGCAACGCTCGGAGATCGCGTGCGCATCGGTCGGCAGTGACCGACGGATCGTCGAAGAGACACTCCGCGCGGCGGACCGGATCATCGAAGAGGCGGATGGGGTGCGGATCATGGAGACGGCAACGGTGTTCCGATGAAGGGCTCCTCGCGGCGCCCCGAGCAGGTCGCGGAAACGCTGCGCCAGGTGATTGCGGACGCGCTCGCGCGCGACATCAGCGATCCGCGGATCGGATTCACCACCGTGACGCGCGTCGAGGTCACGGCCGATCTTTCCCACGCGAAGGTGTTCATCGCGGTGCAGGGGGAGGAGGCCGAGCGGCTTCGCGCGATGGAAGGGCTCCGGAGCGCCGCCGGGTTTCTGCGGACCAAGGTTTCGAAAGTACTGACCACGCGCTCGGTGCCCGAGTTGCACTTCGAGCTGGATCGCGGGTTGGAGCATGCGACCCGCATCAACGAGCTGCTCGAAGGGCTTCGGCGGGAGTCGCAGGACTGATCGGCGCCGTGCTGATCGACAAGCCGGCCGGACTGACGTCGCATGATGTCGTGCAAAGGGTCCGCCGCACGTATCGGGAGCGCTCGGTGGGTCACACCGGCACGCTCGATCCCTTCGCCACCGGCCTGCTGGTCGTCCTCCTGGGACGCGCCACCAGACTCGCGCGGTTCGTCGAAGGTCAGTCGAAGACATACCTGGCCGTCGCGCGTCTCGGCGTTGGCACCGATACCGATGATGCGACCGGCAGAGAGCTGCCGCCGGCCGGCCGAAACTCGGTGGTGGAGCGCGACGAAATCGAGACGGTGCTGGGGACCCTGTCGGGTGCCCAGCAGCAGCGGCCGCCGGCATTCTCGGCCAAGCATGTCGCCGGCGTGCGGAGCTATCGAATGGCACGGCGCGGCGAGCTGGTCGAGCTGCCGGCGGTCAGTGTGGTGGTGCACCACCTGGAGCTGCTCGATGTCGCAGGCGACCTCGTTTCGTTCCGGACGACCGTGAGCGCTGGAACGTACATCCGGGCCATCGCGCGAGACCTGGGAGAGCGGCTGGGCACCGGCGCGCACCTGGTGTCGCTCCGGCGCCAATCGATCGGCAGCCTCGATGTCGCGGATGCGATTCCGGCCGACCAGCTCACGCCGGAAACACCGCTGCTGCCGGCGCTCGCGGTGCTGGGGCACTTGCCTGTTCGGGAGGTCGATCGAGAGAGCGCCGCTGCGGTGGCGCATGGCCGCGCGGTCCCGGACGGCGAGAGCAGCGGGCTCGTCGCACTGGTCGAAGGGGGGCGCCTGTTGGCCGTCGCCAGTGCGGAAGACGGCTGGCTCCGCCCGCGGGTGGTGCTGGAGGTCGCATGAGCGGCTCCGGAAGCAGCGTGACGGTCGGGTCGTTCGATGGCGTCCACCGCGGACACCACGCCGTGCTCGAGGAGATTGCGCGCCGCGCCCACGCCGCCGGCCGCACGAGCACACTGGTAACGTTCACGCCACATCCGCTCGAGGTCGTGAACCCGGCGGCGGCGCCTCCGCTGCTCACGGTGGGGCCGGAGCGCCTCGAAATCCTGGCGCAGACCGCGGTCGACCGGGTGATCGTCCTCCGCTTCGACCGCCAGATCGCCGAGATGTCGCCTCGCGAGTTCGTGCAGCGGATCCTGCTCGAGCGCTGTGAGATGCGTGAGTTGGTAATCGGGTACGATCACGGATTCGGGCGCGGCCGGAGCGGGGATGTGAGCACGCTGCGGCAGCTCGGGACCGAGCTCGGGTTTGAGGTCGACGTGGTCGAGGCGATCGCCGGGCACGCCGGGCCGGTATCGAGCAGCGGGATCCGTCGCGCCATCGCCGGCGGCGACCTCGGTGCCGGCGCACTGCTCCTCGGACGACCGTATACCGTGAGCGGCCGGGTGACTCAGGGCGCGCAGCGCGGACGTCAGATCGGCTACCCGACCATCAATGTCACCGACGTCCCGATGCAGAAGCTGTTGCCGCCGGATGGTGTCTACGCGGTGCGGGTCGAGTGGCGTCATGGACGGTCCGGCGGAATGCTGAATCAGGGCCCGCGCCCTACGTTCGACGATGGACGACGCAGCCTGGAAGCGCATCTGTTCGGCTTCACCGGTGACCTCTACGGCGAATGGGTGCGGATCGAGTGGGTGGAGCGGATTCGTGAAGTGCGGCGATTCGGCTCCGTGGACGAACTGAAGGCGCAGCTCGCGCGCGATGCGGCGCAGGCGCAGGCGATTCTCGCCCGGCCCGCCGTCGCCCCGGCAGCATGACACACACCTGAGCTTCTGAGCGACGATGTTCTCAACGATTCGTAGTCGACTGATCCTGATCGGTCTGATGGTGGCCGCTTCGATCTACCTCCTCGTCCCGCGCACCGTGACGTTGCGCGAGCGCGATCAGGTGACGGGCGCGGTCCGCGACACCTCCGTGCGCCAGGTACCGATCAAGTACGGGCTCGACCTGCAGGGCGGCATGCACCTCGCCCTCGAGCTCGATCAGTCGAAGCAGGTCTCGTCGGACGTGAAGCGCGACATCGACCTCGCGCTGACCGTGCTCCGGAAGCGCATCGAAGGCATCGGCACCCAGGAGCCGGTGATCCAGAAGAGCGGAGACCAGCGCATCGTGGTCGAGCTCGCCGGCATCGCCGATCCCGGCCGCGCCAAGGCGATTGTCCAGCAGAATGCGTTTCTCGAGTTCCGCATTACCGACGAGACCAACGCGCTCGACCGCGCGCTGCCCGCCATGGACCGCGCGCTCCGCGGCCTCGGCGTGAAGGGATCCGATACGGCGACGGCAGAACCGTCAGCGGTGCAGCAACTCCTCGGCGGATCCGATACGACGAAGAAGGCCGGCGCCGATACCACGGCCGCGCCCGCGGTGCTCAGCGGACTCATCCGGCCGACCGGCCAGTTGCCCGGCGAATATGCAGTCGCCGAACCGGCCTTTGCGCGGGTCGACAGCCTGCTCCGCCTGCCGGCCGTCGCGGCGCTCATGCCGCGCGGACTCACGCTGTTCTGGGCCGGCACGGCAACCAGCCTGGGTGTCGAGCCGATGCGCTTCTTGTATGCCGTCGAGGATCGCCCGATCATCACCGGCAGCAGCCTCGTCGAAGCCACCGCGCAGCTTGACCCGCTGACCAACGGCCCGGTCGTCAACTTCACCCTGGATCACGCAGGCGGCCGCAAGTTCGGCGAAGAAACCGGCAAGCCGCTCGGCGACTACATGGCCATCATTCTCGATCAACGGGTGCAGGGGCGCCCGCCAACGATCGAAGGCCAGATTGGCCGGAGCGGCCGCATCACGCTCGGGGGTAAGAGCATCGAGGAAGCGCGCGACCTTGCGCTCACCCTCAAGGCCGGTGCACTTCCGATTCCGCTGAAGATCGTGGAGGAGCGCCAGATTGGACCGAGTCTCGGCCGGGACTCGGTGCGGAAGGGCATCACGGCCGGCATCATCGGCACCGCGCTCGTCGTGTTCATCATGATCGGATACTACCGCCTGAGCGGCGTGCTCGCGGTCGGCGCGCTCGCGCTCTACGTCTTGTTCGCGCTGGGCGGCCTCGCGGCAGTCGACGCGACACTGACACTGCCGGGGCTCGCGGGACTCGTGCTCTCCATCGGCATTGCCGTCGACGCAAACGTGCTGATCTTCGAGCGCATACGCGAAGAGTTGATTCACGGCAAAACCGTGCGCCTTGCCGTCGATGAAGGTTTCCGCCACGCGATGAACGCCATCATCGATTCCAACGTCAGCACGGTCCTCACCGCACTCTTTCTCTTCCAGTTCGGCACCGGACCGGTCAAGGGCTTCGCGGTCACTCTCATCATGGGCATCGCGGCGTCCATGATCACTGCGGTGTTCGTCACCCGTACCTTCTTCATGATCTGGCTTGACCGCAGGCCAGCCATGTCTACGCTGAGCATCTGACGATGACGCGCTTCTTCAGCAACGCCAATTACGACTTTATCGCTCTTCGAAAATACGCGTACATCGTCACCGCGCTGTTCATCGTGCCGGGCCTGCTCTTGCTCCTCGTCAGGGGACTCAATTACAGCATCGAGTTCACCGGCGGTACGATGATGCAGGTGAAGAGCGCGGCGCCCGTCGACGTCGGAGCGCTCCGATCCGGGCTCGACCGCGCCGGCATTCACGGGGCCGAGATTCAGTCATTTGGCGGCGCGAACGAATATCTGATTCGTGCCCGCGTCGCCAAGGCAGGGGTCGACCCGAACGACACACAGGCGGCGGTGCGTGAGGTCAGCGGCGCACTCGATCAGGTGCTCGGCGCAGGCAAGTACTCGATCGAGCGGCGCGAAGCGGTATCGCCAAAGGTGGGTAGCGAGCTCCGGACGAAGGCGCTTTTGGCGATCTTCCTCTCGTTCTTCGCGGTGTTGGCATACCTCGCGGTGCGATTCGAGTGGCGATTCGGCGTGGCGGCCATCGCCGCGACGGCGCACGACATCCTCGCCACCATTGCGTTCATCGGGATCATGCGGATCGAGGTGAGTCTCACGGTCGTCGCCGCGGTACTGTCGATGGTCGGTTACTCACTGAATGACACGATCATCATCTTCGACCGCGTACGTGAAAATCTCATCCGGATGAAGGGCGAGAGCTTCGCGCATGTGCTCAACCGGTCGGTCAACGAGACGCTGCCGCGCAGCATTCTGACGCACGGGACCTCGCTCGCGACCCTGCTCGCGATCGCGATTTTCGGCGGCGAGGTGATCCGCCCGTTCGCACTGGTCATGTTTTTCGGGGTCTTCACCGGGACCTTCTCGTCCATCTACATCGCGTCGCCGGTGTTGATGGCCATCGAGGCGCGTTGGCCCGGGCCGCATGCCCGCGCCCGGCGTGCCAAGGCCGGCCCGTCAGGCGGGACCGCCCGGAAGGTGCAGCCGGTCGCCTGACGTGCTCGTAGATACGCACTGCCACCTCGGTGACGCGGCGTTCGACGCCGATCGCGCCGAGGTGGTGTTGCGTTCGCGGGAGGCGGGGATTGGCCACCTGGTCATCATCGGTGAATCGCGCGAGGCCGCGGATCGCGCGCTCGAGCTTGTCGGCACCGACGCGCAGCTCTCCGCTTCCGCCGGCGTCCATCCGCACGTGGCCACCACGTGGGACCGGGACACCGCCGCATGGATGCGCGAGCGCCTGGCCGATCCCCGCGTCGTCGCCGCAGGGGAAATGGGGCTCGACTACCATTACGATCACGCGCCGAGGCAGGTACAAGGCGACGTCTTTGCCGAACAGCTCGATCTCGCGGCAGCGGCAGGCAAGCCCGCGATCATCCACGCGCGCGAAGCGGACGATGACGTCGCCGCGGTCATCAGTGCGCACCCAGCCACTCGCGTCGTCCTGCATTCGTTCAGCAGCGGCATGGCATTGCTCCGTGCGGCGCTGGCTCTCGACAGCTACGTTTCGTTCAGCGGAATGATCACCTTCCGCAGCTGGACCCTCGACGATGCGATCCGCGAGACGCCGCACGACCGCATTCTGGTGGAGACCGACGCGCCGTACCTCGCGCCCGCTCCGCACCGCGGGCGCCGCAACGAGCCCGCATTCGTGTCGC
>JBDTQV010000050.1:0-10607 GCA_039932015.1 Gemmatimonadota bacterium
GAATGCCAGCTTCCCAAGCTGGACGTCGCCGGTTCGAGCCCGGTCGCCCGCTCTGGTCATTCGTCGCCTTCTCATCTTTGTGCGGGCTGGTCACTCCGGTGACCAGCCCGCGCTTGGCATCCCTCACATATCGCCGGACTGCACTGCATTGCCGACGATGGCCCGATTCTCCAACACGACGTCGATGACACCGGCATCGGGTTTACGCCTCGCTCAGGCTATTGCGACCGGCTCCATTTCCATGCCATCGGACGAGACGTACGCGACAAACAGTTCGGACAGCGCGATTGCGGGGTCGTCACACAGGCCTTCGTGAAGAGGCGACATCTGCAGCACGTCGGACCGCGGTGCGGTGAGCCAATGAAAACGCTCCGAGGGCGGGGCGAGCGCGATTGCCCCGCCGGAGGGATTCCCCGCGCAGATCTCCGCGTAGGACGCGAGATACCGCAGCAGCAGGTTGTGATCGACGCCAGCAGTACGATGCCGCAGCAGGGGACCGTCTGGCAGCGTCCGGATGCCGAGGTAGTCGGCGGTACGCGCGTGAAGAATCACCCCGATAGCGGAGAATTCCCCGCGATAGACATGCGGCACCGCACGCAACACGGCAAAGTCGTAGGCGATCCGGCCGGGCCCTGGCATCGCCTGGCTCATCGCCGCGCCGCCAGCGGAACCGGATTCGCCGTCAGGAGCCGTGCGCGCGCGTCCAGCGCGGCGGAGACGAAGCTCCGCGAAGCGGCGAGCCGTGCGGTCAGATATCGGATATAGCGCTCGCGCGCGTCCGCCGGCAGCACATCGGCAGTACCGTCGCCCGCAACGAGAAGTTCGTCAGGCACCTCCTGCAACACGTCCCGGATGAGTGGCTCGGTGAGGGTCGTGACCACGTCGCGATCAACTGACGCGATGCGATCGGCATCGCGCAGCAACACGTGCTGCGCGATCAGCGGAAACGGCGCACGAATGCGAACGTCGTCCACCGCAGCCCAGTCGTAGTGCACGTACAACGCGGCGCCGTGATCGATGAGCCACGGCTGGCGGTTCCAAACCAGAAGGTTCGGATTGCGGTCTGTGCGGTCCGGGTTGGTGACGAACGCATCCAGCCAGACGAGACGCGACGCGAATTCGGCAGTCACCACCTCCGCCGCCGCCTGCGACGCGAAGTTGAAGGCGCCATCCAGATAGCGCAGGCCGACATTTACGCCGTGGCTTGCACGCAGGAGATCCTGAATTTCCGGATCCGGCTCGCTCCGGCCGAACGACGCGGGCACGTCGACGAGTGCAAGCGCCGGCACCGGCAGTCCCATGGCGGCCGCGAGACGTCCTACGATCAGCTCGGCCGCGAGTGCGCGCGGGCCCTGGCCGGCGCCGCGAAACTTCACGACGAAGAGCCCGTGATCTGTGTCGACCACCGCCGGCAACGAACCACCTTCACGGAGCGGCTGGACGTAGCGCGTCGCGGTGGCATGGAGCAGACCTGGAAGAATCACGGCGCCTCGCAAAAGGGGAGCTGATTGACGCACGCCTATAATACCTTATGAGGGCGAGTTGAATCGGAGCGGCGGTCCGGAGAGATCTGCATCACCGGGTGTGGCCGATATCCCTCAAAACAGATAAATTTCGGTCTTCATTCGGGGCGCGCTGGGGCGCCCCGTGCCGCGTACGCACGGTTGTGCCGCACCCCGTACATCGTGAGATCCTGCACCATGGCGACAGACCGCGTTGAGGAGGCACTGCACCGTCACTTCGGCCTGGCGGCATTCCGTCCCGGGCAGCGGGAGGCGGTCGATGCGATGCTTGCCGGACGCGATGTCGTGGCCGTCATGCCGACTGGGGCAGGCAAGTCCCTCTGCTTCCAGTTGCCGGCGATGCTGCTCGACGGCGTGACCATCGTCGTGTCGCCGCTCATCGCGCTGATGAAGGATCAGGTTGATGTGCTCCGCGCGCGGGGCATTGCCGCGGCGGCCGTGCACTCGATGCTGCCGCCGGGTGAGCGATACGAGGTCGAACGCGAGCTCGCGCAGGGGGCGCTCAGGCTCGTGTACGTCGCGCCGGAGCGCCTTGGCAGCGCCGCATTCAGGAGCGCTCTCGCGCAGGCTCGTCCGGCGCGGCTCGTCATCGACGAGGCCCACTGCATCAGCCAGTGGGGCCACGATTTTCGGCCCGATTACCGGAGACTGGGCGCGCTGCGGACGGAATTGGGTATTCCCGCCGCCGCGTTCACGGCAACGGCTACGCCCGATGTGCGCGCAGATATCGCGGTGCAGCTTGGTCTCGTCGCACCGCTCGAACTGGTCACCGGCTTCGAGCGGCCGAACCTCACGCTTGCAGTCGAAACGTGCCGCGGTCGCGATGACAAGGCACGCGCACTCGATACGCTCATGCGCGAGATGGGCCTTCCCGGCATCGTCTACGCCTCCACGCGAAAGAATGTCGAACTTTGGGCCGAGTTCCTCGAAGCGCGCGGAGTTCGTGCCGGCCGGTATCATGCGGGCCTCACCGACGAAGAGCGGAACCGCGTGCAGGATGATTTTCTCGCCGGCCGGATCGACGTCATCGCCGCGACGAATGCGTTCGGCATGGGCGTAGACAAGCGGGATATCCGGTTCGTCGCGCATGCGGATCTTCCCGGAAGCGTCGAAGCGTACTACCAGGAAGCCGGGCGCGCCGGCCGCGATGGCGAGCCGTCCCGTTGCACGCTTTTCTTTTCTCCAGCGGACGTCCGGACGCAGGAATTCTTTCTCGCCGGCGGGAACCCGTCCGCCAGCACCTTTCGCCGCGTGTGGGCGCTGCTCGCCGACGGCGCCGGCGACGACGAAATTGAGCAGCAGGCCGGAGAGGAATCGACGGAGCGCATGGCCGCGGTAACCGCGGCGCGGCTGCTGCGGCGCGCCGCCGAAGCCGCCGGCATCCGCACCGGAAGTGGCCCGTTGCCGGTCGATCTCGGCGCGCGCGCAGAGAAGGCGCGGCGGGATCGCGAGCGACTCGACACGATGGTGCGCTACGGTTTTGCGCGCGGCTGCCGCACGCGGTTCATCTACGACTATTTCGCAGGCGGTGCGCGCGGCGGCAGCGAACCGCGCTGTGGAACATGCGACGTCTGTCTTGGCTGGCGCCGCGGCACCGAGCGGGAATTGAACGACGCCGAGTATGAGCAGGTGCGCATAGCGCTGTCCGGGGTGGGGCGGCTGTCCGGGCGTTTTGGCGTCGAGCGAATCTCCCAGGTGCTGGTGGGGAGCGAGGCACACGAGGTCATGAGCCGCGGGCTCGACCGCATTCCGACATACGGCAAGCTCGCCATGCTGGGAATTGACCAGGTCAAAGGCCTGCTCGGCGTGCTGGCGGATGCCGGACTCATCGAGCGCCGCGGCCTCGAGGGTGGGAGGCCCGGCGTGTTCGTGCTCGCCTTGTCCGCAGAAGGACGCCAGGTGGCGATGGGTGAGGTACGGCCGACCCTCGCGTTCCGGGCAGGTGCCGAGCCGGAGCGCCCCGCGCGCTCGCGGCGGCGGCGCGGCGGAGGCCCGCCGGAGGAGCTCGGCGACGCCGACCCGGCGCTCGTTTCGCGGCTGAAGACGTGGCGCACCGAAGAGGCGCGGAGAAAGAGCGTGCCGCCATACGTCATCTTCCACGACAAGACGCTCGTCGCGATCGCCGCGGCGCGGCCGTCGAGCCGAGACGGGCTGCTGCGAGTGAAGGGGATGGGCGACGCGAAGCTCGATGCGTACGGCTCAGCGCTGTTGGACCTGCTGCAGGGCTGACGGACCGGAGAAGCCACTTCGCTACTGAAGGTCGAAGTCTGCTCAGGACTTGCGTTTACGCGCTTGAACGGCGATGTTTGCCGCTTCGATCAGGCGCCGGCCTGATGTCTTCCGATCCGTTCTGCGCGGTGGTGCATGATCAAGGTGACAGCGGTCCATCCTGAGTCGATCTCTGCCGAGCTGGGTTTGGTGCCCGGGACGGAGCTCATCTCGGTAAACGGGCGCGAGCTCGAGGACTTTCTCGACTGGGAGTTTCTCACCGCGGAGGAGCAGTTCATCCTCCATGTCCGGCAGCCGAACGGGACCGAAGTCGAGTTCGAGATCGAGCGTCCGCTCGAGGAGCCAATGGGCCTCTCGCTCGAGCCGGTGCGGATCCGCCGCTGCGCCAACCGCTGTGACTTCTGCTTTGTCGATGGCCTGCCGGAGGGTCTTCGTGAAGTGCTGTACATCCGGGACGACGACTATCGCCTGTCGTTTCGGTACGGCAACTTCGCGACGCTCACCAACCTCAAGCCGCACGATGTCGAGCGAATCATCGAGTACCGGCTGTCGCCGCTCTACGTGTCGGTGCACGCGACCGACCCCGTCACCCGCCGGTATCTGCTTCGGAACCCGACCGCACCAGCGATTCTTCCGCAACTCCGCCGTTTCGCCGATCATGGGATCGTCTTCCACACGCAGATCGTGATGTCTCCGGGCGTCAACGACGGCGCCGTGCTGGAGCAGACGCTGCGTGAGCTGTACGAGTTTGGCGACGCGATCATGGGTTGCTCGGTGGTACCGGTCGGTCTCACCGAGTTCAGCAAGCATCATCTCGTGCGCGAGCCGACCGCAACGGAGTGCCGCGCGGCCATCGATCTGATCGAAGCGCGCTCCGAGATCGCGCGGCGAGAGCGGGGAATCCACTGGGCGTTCGGCGCGGACGAGCTCTACATGCGCGCCGGCGTCGAGCTGCCATCCGCGGAGATCTACGACGGATTCGAGCAGGTAGAGAACGGAGTCGGTGCAGTCCGTTGGCTGCAGCGTCGCATCGCGCTCGGCGCGGGAGAGTTGCACGGCTGGGAAGGACGCCGAATTGGCGTCGCGACCGGCACGGCGATGGGTCGCCTCATGCCACAGGTGCTCGAGCCGCTTGCGCGCGTCACCGGTGCGCACTTCGAGTTGATTCCAATCGAGAACTCGCTTTTCGGCACGAGCGTGACGACCGCCGGGCTGATTCCGGGTGTTGCATTCCAGAGGGCACTCCGGGGGCGGACCGACCTCGACCTGGTACTGCTGCCGTCGGAATCGGTGAACGACGAAGGACTGTTCATGGACAGCATGAGCCTGGAGCTGCTGGAAGCGAGCGTGCCGGTCGAGCTCCGGCTCTCCAAGGATTTCGCCGACGCGCTGCAGGTGCCGGTGGCGGCATGAGCCAATCGACCGTGGCGATCGTCGGCCGGCCCAACGTCGGCAAATCCACGCTGTTCAATCGCCTCATCGGCGGGCGCCGTGCGATCGTGTCAGACCTGCCCGGCACCACGCGCGATCGTCATTTCGGTGAAGGCGAGTGGGGCGGCAAGCGGTTCTGGCTCATCGACACCGGCGGTCTGGTGCCCGACTCGCACGAGTCGATGGATCGCTCGATCCGGCAACAGGTGGAGTTCGCCCTCGCCGAATCGGACGTGATCGTCTTTCTGGTCGACGGTCGAGACGGGCTCACGCCGGTGGATCAGGCAATTGCCGCGCGGCTCCGGAAGGCGGGACGGCCGATCATCCTTGCGGTGAACAAGCTCGACGACCTCGAGCGAGCGACGGCGCAGTACGCGTTTTACGAGCTCGGCTTTGGCGATCCGATCGGCGTGTCGGCAAGCATCGGCAAAGGCACCGGCGATCTCCTCGATGCCATCATCTCGCATTTGCCGGAGGACGCGCCGGCCGAATCGGATGAGCGGATCAATGTCGCCGTCGTCGGACGTCCAAACGCAGGCAAGTCATCGCTGGTCAACCGCCTTCTGGGCGAGGAGCGCCACGTGGTCGCGCCGGAAGCCGGTACGACGCGCGACGCCATCGACTCACTGCTGCGCTATCACGACCGGTCGCTCAACTTCATCGACACCGCGGGTCTTCGGCGGCGCGCCAAGGTGGACGACGATCTCGAGTTCTACTCAACGCTCCGGACCCAGCGCGCGATCGAGCGCGCGCAGGTCTGCGTGCTCGTCGTGGATGCGACGATCGGGCTCCACAATCAGGACCTCCGCATCGCCACCGAGGCGTGGGACAGCGGGTGCGCGCTGATCGTCGTCGTGAACAAGTGGGACCTGGTCGAGGAGAAGGACGCGAACACGGCGCGACGAGGACAGGACGAGCTGATCGAAAAGGCACCGTTTCTTCAATACGTCCCGTTCCTGTACGGCTCCGCGCTCACGGGCCAGCGGGTCCGGAAGCTGCTCGACCTGATCATCGAAACGGCCGCCGCACGCGAGGTGCGCGTCCCGACCGCGGAGGTGAATCGCGTCCTCATCGCCCTCATCGAGCGCAACGCACCTCCGCAGAAGCCAGGCGAAGAGGTGAAGCTGCTCTACTGCTCCCAGATCGGCACCGCGCCGCCGGCCTTCGCGATCGTCACCAACCGCCCGGACGACGTGCCGGAATCCTACCAGCGGTTTCTCGTGCACGGCTTCCGCGATGCATGGCCGTTTCACGGGTCGCCCGTGCGGCTCAAGTTTACGCGGCGGGGGTCCCGCAAGAAGTGAGCGCCGCGCTCGCGCTGCTCGTGTCCTACCTGCTCGGCGCGGTTCCGACGAGCTATCTGGTTGGGCGGGTATTCCGCGGCATCGATCTCCGTGAGCACGGCAGCAAGAACCTCGGCGCGACCAATCTCTACCGTACGCTCGGCTGGAAGTTCGCGGTGCCGGTGGGACTCTTCGACATCGCCAAGGGCGCGATCCCGGTGCTCGTGTTCGCCCCGGCTGTTTCGGCCTCACGGCTGTTCGCGCTCGCGTGCGGTGGCGCCGCGGTGCTCGGACACGTGTTCTCGGTGTTCGTGCGCTTCCGCGGCGGCAAGGGCGTCGCGACCGCCGCCGGAGTCGTGGCCGGCCTCGCACCGGTCGCCGTCGGTATTGCGGCGCTCGTCTGGATCGCCGTCGTCTTTGGCACGGGCTACGTGTCACTCGGCAGCATCAGCGCCGCCGCGGTGCTTCCGATCGCGGTGTTGCTGGTGCGGCCGGGAGACTGGCAACTCTTCGCCGGCGTCGCGGCGATCGCGGCCGCGGTCGTGTACCTGCATCGCGCGAACATCCGGCGCCTCGCGGCCGGGACCGAGAACCGGTTTGGCCGCCGCCGCGCGGCACCGGGCCCATGATGCGCGTCGCGGTGCTCGGCGCCGGCAGCTGGGGCACGACGCTCGCCGACCTCCTCGCGCGGAAGGGCGCGGATGTCCGGCTCTGGGCGTATGAGGCGGACGTCGTCGACACGATCAACCGGCTGCACGAGAACACGATGTTTCTTCCGGGCGCGGCACTCGCACCGTCGCTCAGAGCCTTCGCCGATCCAGTGGAAGCAGTGCAGGGCGCCGGGCTGATCGTATCGGTGGCACCAAGTCACGCGGTGCGGTCGGTGATCAGCATGGTGCGCGGTGCAGTTCCGGCGGGTACGCTGGTCGTCAGCGCGACAAAAGGAATCGAGACCACCGAGCTCGTGCTCATGTCGGAACTGATTGGCGAGCTGCTGCCGGACACGCGGCGCGCGGTATTGTCGGGACCGAGCTTTGCGCAGGAGGTATTCGAGCGCCAGCCGACGGCAGTCGTTGCCGCGGCCACCGATGCCGCGACCGCCGAGGCGGCGCAGGCCGCGTTCGCGACCGCGCGTTTCCGTGTGTATTCGCACGATGACGTCGTCGGTGTCGAGCTTGGCGGTGCATTGAAGAACGTCATCGCGATCGCCGCGGGCATGCTGGAAGGTCTGGGACTCGGCCACAATCCGCGCGCCGCGCTCGTGACACGCGGCCTGGCGGAGATCACGCGGCTCGGGGTCGCGATGGGCGCAAGCGCGCTGACGTTCAGCGGGCTCGCCGGAATGGGTGATCTGCTGCTGACGGCGACCGGGCAGTTGAGCCGGAATCGCGCGCTGGGCGTCGCACTGGCGCAAGGGGAATCGCTCGAGAGTTATCGTGCGGCACATCGCAGTGTCGCCGAAGGCGCGAACACTTCGAAGGCGGCGGCAGCACTCGCGTCGCGCATGGGGGTGGAAATGCCGATCACGGCCAAGGTGTGCGAAATACTGTTCGACGGGAAGTCGCCACGGGAGAGCGTCGGAGAGCTCATGGAGCGTGGGCTCAAGGCGGAGCAATGGCGGTGAGCGGCGGCCGGCCGGTGCAGGAGTTTTACTCGATCGGCGAGGTGTGCACGCTGACCGATCTCAAGCCGCACGTACTCCGCTACTGGGAGAGCCAGTTCCGGTTTCTCAATCCGGCAAAGAACCGGTCGGGCAATCGCGTGTACAAGGCCCGCGAAGTCGAGCTCATCATGCTGGTGAAGCATCTGCTGTACACCGAGAAATACACGATCGACGGCGCCAGGCAGCGCATTGACCAGTACCGCCGCTCGGGCGAGCTGAAGGCGGCGGCCCGGAAGGCGCTCGCGCTCGAGACCGTGCAGGAGCTCCGGCTCGGACTGGAGGAAGTGGCGGCCGTGCTCGACGGGCGCCCGGTCGCACCGCGCCCGAAACCGGGCGAACCCGACGAGAGCACGTGAACATTCTGGTCAGCAACGACGATGGCGTCCTTGCTCCGGGGCTTGCGCTGCTGGCGGACGCGTGCCGCGCGGTCGCGCAGGTCACCGTAGTCGCACCCGATCGTGAACAGAGCGGCACGTCGCATTCACTCACGCTGCACCGGCCGCTGCGCCCGGCGCACCGTCCGGATGGCGCGTACCAGGTAGACGGCACGCCCACCGATTGCGTGATGCTCGCGCTCGGCGCCCTGATGCCCGAGAAGCCGGACTTCGTTTTTTCCGGCGTGAACCACGGCCCCAACATGGGCGAGGACGTGCTTTACTCGGGCACCGTCGCCGCGGCGATGGAAGCCGTGATGCTCGGGGTGCCGGGCGTCGCGATTTCATTTGCCGGGCACGATCCCGAGACGATGGCCACGTACTGCGACGTGCTCGCCCGGCTGGTCCGCCGCATTACCGACGTCGCCGACTATCCCAAGGACATGCTGCTCAATGTGAATCTGCCGCGCGGCCCCGCGGCCGACGTACGCGGCATCCGGGTGACGCGACTGGGCAGCCGGTTCTTCAGCGAGTCGCTGACGCGGATGAAGGATCCGTGGGGCAGGGAGATGTTCTGGATCGGTGGCGGCACCATCACATGGACCGGCGGCGAAGATACCGATCATAGCGCAGTAGCGGAGGGATACATCTCGATCACGCCGCTGCACATGGACCTCACCCACTATCCTCAGCTCGAAACGGTCCGCGCGTGGCGTCTGGCGGAGTAGGGCCGGGCGACGGCTTCGGAGGCTACCGAAGCCAGCTGGTGCAAACGCTGCAGGAGAAGGGCATTCGCGACCTCGCAGTGCTTCACGCGGTGGGGCAGGTGCCGCGTCACCTCTTCGTGCCGACGAGCGTGCGCCACCGCGCGTACGACGATGCTGCGCTGCCCATCGCGAGCGGCCAGACGATCTCGCAACCGTACGTCCAGGCGCTCTATCTGGAAACGGTCGCGCTCACCGGCCGGGAGCGGGTGCTGGAGATCGGTACCGGGTCGGGATATCAAACAGCGCTGCTGAGCCTGCTCGCGGGCAGCGTGTTCAGTGTCGAGCGCGTGCCGGCGCTGGCACAGAGCGCGCGAGCGGCGCTCGACCTGGTCGGGGCGCAAAATGTGTCCGTGTTTGTGGGAGACGGCACACTCGGGTGGCGCCCATACGCGCCGTACGACGCGATTCTCGTCTCCGCCGCGGCGCCCGATATTCCGCAGCCGCTCGTCGAGCAGCTCGCGCCCGGCGGGCGGATGGTGGTGCCGATCGGCGACCGCCACGCCCAGACACTGACCGTCGTCCGCCGCACGGGCGAGGAGCTCAAGATTACCACCGTCGGCGAGGCCCGGTTCGTGCCGCTGCTGGGCCAGTTCGGATTCAGCGACCCATGATCGAACACATCATCCAGTGGCTCATCGACACGATTTCGGCGCTGGGATATCCCGGGCTCGTGCTGTTGATGGCAATCGAGTCGTCCATCCTGCCGCTGCCGAGTGAGCTGATCATGCCGCCAGCCGGATACCTCGCGGCGCGCGGCCAGATGAGTCTGCCCCTCGTGATTCTTGCCGGGACACTCGGCAGCATGCTCGGCGCGTTGATCAACTACGTGCTTGCGGCAAAGGTCGGTGAACCGTTTCTGCGCCGGTTCGGCAAGTACGTGCTGATCAGCCCGTCGGCGCTCGACCGTACCAAGGCGTTCTTCGATAGCCACGGCGAGATCAGCACGCTCGTTGGCCGGCTGCTGCCGGTGATCCGGCATCTCATCTCGATTCCGGCGGGGCTTTGCCGGATGCGGCTCGGCCGGTTCCTGGCGTTCACCGGGATCGGGGCCGGGATCTGGTGCACGGTGCTCACGATGATCGGATGGCTTCTGGGGCGCCACGAAGGGGAGCTGCGGCAGGCGGCAGTGCATGCGTACACCCGGGAGGCGCTTATCTGGATCATTCCGGCGGCGCTGTTCGGGATCGTGCTGTACGTCTGGTGGAACCGGAAGCGGGCGGGGGCAGTGGCGCGGTGACGCGACGCTTCCTCGTGAGCGGGCGCGTGCAGGGCGTGGGGTATCGTTGGTTCGCGGCAAAAACGGCTCGGGAGCTTGGGCTGAGCGGCTTCGCGCGGAA
>JBDTQV010000051.1:0-10363 GCA_039932015.1 Gemmatimonadota bacterium
ATGTCGTCCGCGATCACGCGGTGCCGATACGCGAGCATGCGCTCGACCTTGCTGCGGAGCACCGGCACGGCCGGGGCGCCGAGTGCGCCGAACGGCGGGGCGAACTCGACCCGTTCCTCCAGGTCGCAGCTCGCGTGGTCGATCGGAATCATCCGGTGCAGGTGCACCCAGAGCGCGAAGGGCCCGCTCACCTGCTCGTCGGTGAATTCGCGGCCGGGTACCACGTCGCGATGTCGCGCAACCCACCGGACGGCCACCGGGCCGGCGTGCACTTCGAGCGTCACGGTCGAGCCATTCTCGATACCGCCGGTGCGTTCGAGCACGCGTGCCCGCTCCCAAGGCGGCGCCAGCCGTTCGAGCGCGCCGGGGCGTTCGTGCCAGGCATACAGCTCCGCGGCGGAGCAGGGAATACGGGTGGTGCGCGCGACGCGAATCGTGTTCATGCGACCTCCTGGTCCGTCGGCGCGATTGCGCCGGTGCATCCGTACGATAAACTTGAAGCGACCTCACCTCTGGAGCCCGGCATGTTCCGGTCCCGCGCTCGCTCTTCGCTGCTGCTCGTCACGCTCGTCCTGCTGCCGGTGTCGGCTGGTGCGCAACGGCTCGCCGCGGCGCCGTCGCCATTCCGGCAGCTCGAGCTGCCCGCGCCCAACGCCATCCGCACCGGGGCCGGACGGCCCGGTTCCGCGTACTGGCAGCAGCGCGCCGACTATCGCATCGAGGCGACGCTCGATCCCGCCGCGAAAGAGCTGCGCGGCCGGGAGACGATCAGCTACCTGAACCACTCGCCGGATTCGCTGCCGTACGTGTGGCTCTTCGTCGAGCAAAACATCTGCGCACCAGGCGGAATCACCAACCAGCTCGATCAGCCGCCGCTCGTCTTTCTGAGCTCGAGCTTCGACTTCTCGTGCAAAGGCTTCGCCGGCGGACTGACGCTCAAGAGTCTGAAGGTGGCCGGGCGAGATGCAAAGTTCGCCGTTTATGGTACGACGCTTCGCATCGATCTCGACCGGCCGCTCGCACCCGGTGCCACGCTCGCGATTGACGCTGACTGGTCGTTCCCGGTGCCGCCCTACGGTGCCGGCCGGATGGGACACGACGGGCCGCTTTACGAAATTGCGCAATGGTATCCGCGCATGGCCGTCTACGACGACGTGCGCGGGTGGAACCACGATCCGTACATCGGCGCCGGCGAGTTCTATCTCGAGTACGGCCGATTCGACGTCTCGGTCACGGTGCCGGCGACGTACGTTGTCGCCGCGACCGGCACGCTGCAGAATCCGGCGCAGGTCCTCACGGCCGAGCAGCGCGACCGGCTCGCACGAGCGCTGCAATCGGACTCCGCCATCGCCATCGTCACCGCCGAGGAGGCCGCCGACCCCGCGCGAACCCGGCCGGCCGCGAGTGGCACGCTCACCTGGCGCTTCAGCGCCGACAGCGTACGCGACTTCGCCTTCGCCGCCGCGCCCGGTATGCGGTGGGACGCGAGCGGCTACAATGGCGTGCTTATCGAGACGCTCTATCGCCCGTCCGCCAAGCCGTGGGAGGAGGCGAATGCAATGGCGCGGGCCGCCATCAAGTACTTCAGCGAGCAATGGTACCCGTATCCCTATTCGCACGCGACAACCGTCGAAGGACCGGTCGAGGGGATGGAGTACCCGATGCTGACGTTCGTGCCGAACAGTGCGGTGCGCGAGGAGCTGCAGTGGGTCGTCGCGCACGAGTTTGGCCATGAATGGTACCCGATGATCGTCGGGTCCAACGAGCGTCTATACCCCTGGATGGACGAGGGGTTCAACACCTTCATCGATCTGGCGGGGAGCGCGCGCTACTTCAAGGGGACCCCGTATGGGGATTCGATCGAGGTCCACCCGCTGCATCTGTACCCGGACCACGCGGTGCCGGGACGCGAGCAGCCGCTGATCTCGCGCCCGGTCGAAGTGACCGACCTGTTCTGGACCGGTTACCAGAAGCCCGCGCTGATGATGCAGACGCTGCGTTACGAGGTGCTCGGCCCCGAGCGGTTCGACGCGGCGTTCCGCGAGTACACCCGAACCTGGGCGTTCCGCCACCCGACGCCTGCCGACTTCTTCCGCATCATGCGCGATCAGTCAGGAATGGATCTCGACTGGTTCTGGCGGAGCTGGGTGTTCGGCACCGACCGGCTCGATCAGGCGGTGGTCTCGATAACCAACGGGGGCTCGCGTGGCTCCCGGATCCAGCTCGCGAGCCTCGGCACGATGGTGATGCCACTCGAGATGGATGTCACATATATCGACGGGACCGTCGAACGCGTCCGCCTGCCGGTCGAGATGTGGAACCTGGGCCCCCGCTTTACCTATCGGGTGCGCGGCGGCAAGGCGGTGCGCCGCGTCGTGATCGATCCGCGTCGGGCAATGCCGGATGTGAATCGCGCCAACAACAGCGGCGCGCCGAAGTAGCTAGCCGCGCGCTCGGCGCACCAGCAGCAGGTCGGCCACGTTGTCCATCGTGAGAAGGCCTACGAGGCGGCCTCCGTCGACCACCGGCAGCGCCGGGAGCCGCGCCGCGCGGAGCGCGGCGAGCGCCTCGCCGAATCCAACGTCGGGCGTGACGGTGGGCACGTTGGGCGCCATCGCCTCGCTCACCGGTGCGCCGGGGCCGTGCTGCGAGAGCGCACGGATGAGATGGTCGCGGGTGAGCATGCCTTCGACGTGGTCGAGATTGTCCACCACGGGAAACTCGCGCTGCTCACCCGCGAGCAGAAGCGCCACCGCATCGGCAATGGTGGCGTAGACCCGAAGGGTGCGGAAGTCGGTCACCATCATGTCGGCGACGCGCATGCCGCGTCCGGCAACACGCGTCTCGACGGCCGCTGCTTCAGCGCCAGCCGCGAGAAAGACGAATGCCGCCACCAGCAGCAGCTCGGGCACGTGGCGCGAGAAGCCGAGGTATACACCCCCGACCGCCAGCGCCTGGCCGACGCGCGCAGCGGTGCGCGTTGCGCGCGCATAAGGGAGCCGCATGGCGAGCAGCGCGCGCAGCACGCGGCCGCCGTCCATGGGGAATGCTGGAATCAAATTGAAGAGCAGGAGGCCGAGGTTGCTCGCGAGCAGCCAGGGAAGGAAGCGCTGGTCGAACAGCGACTCGAGCCCGAGATACGGTACGCGGCCGGCGAGGCTGAGCCCGGCGAAGAGCACCGCGGCGATCACCAGATTTACGGCCGGCCCGGCCAACGCGATCACCAGCTCCTGGCGCGGTTCCTCGGGAATGCGCGACAGCCTGGCGACACCGCCAATGGGGAGCAGGATCACGTCGGGTGTGAGAATGCCGAAGTGTCGCGCGGCCGTGATATGTCCGAACTCATGCAGCAGGACGCAGCCGAACAGAGCGAGGAGCTGCAGCACGCCCATGATGGCCGCGGCGGAACCCGCGTCGGCCATGTCGCGCCACGCGACCCAGCCGAGCAGCAGCAGGAAGGTCAAATGCACCTTCACGTCAGTTCCCTTGATCCGGCCGATCCGGAAAGACCACGACATCAGTGTTCCCCCTCGAAGAGAGCGTGCGCTTCCGGTCGAAAGATGCACCGGTGGCGGCAGTCCGGAAATGCAAAGCGCGGATCCGGATGACCGGACCCGCGCTCACTGGAGCAGGACGTGCGGCGAATGCGCCGCGGCGTTCAGCCGATCGCGCGAAGGCCGAAGCTCGGCGTCGGGCGGCTGGAGGCGCGAAGACGCGGACCGGCGTCGAGCACGGGCTCCGCCGCGCGCGGTGCCTCGACCGCCGCCTGACGCTCGGCGAATCGTGCGAGCGCCCGCTGAAACACGAGTTGCGCCGGCACGGTCGTCAGCTCGAATGCGCGGATGTAGTGCATCAGCGCCTCGTCCACCGCCAGCACGGGCCGCAGAATGTCGGCGACTTCGAGCGCCATGGCGACGTGGGTCAGGCTGATCGCCTCGTCGGCGATGGACGCGGCGAGCCGACACGCCAGGTTCGTCTCCTCGACGTACTGCGCGCGGCGGCGAAGCGCCTCGATCATGCGGTGCGGACCGCGAGCGTTGGTGTACTCGGAGAGGTCCGGCCCCTGGTGGGCACGTTCGTCGGGGGTAAGCGACAGGAGCGCGCGCGCGCGTACCGTTTCCTGCATCTGCATCGGCACCGCCACATCGCGGAAATACCGGTGAAGCCCCTCTTCCGCACCGAGCCGGCTATGAAGATTTCGAACGAAGGCGACTGCCTGCGACTCGTGCGCCGCAGTCAACGCCTCCCACGCCCGAGCATACACCACCTGCAGCTCGATGCGGATGGGGTCCGGAAAACGACGTGTGGATATCGAACTGGGAGCGACCATCTGAACCCCCTGCGTGGCGTGCTGGTGACTTAACCCGGAACTCTGACTCGTAGCGCGGTGCGGATGCGCCGTCGGACAGCAGCGGTCAATGCGACCTTCATGCCTACAGGGCAGGGGACAAGTGAGAGTCTGTTGAGTGGTTGTTAACTTGTTTGTGACAATATACTTGCGGCATTCCACATGAAGTGATTTCGCAGGTTTCACACGTACGCTTTGTCACCGATTTCATGGCTTGGTTCTATTGCCGTGGCGCGCCCGCAACAGCAGAAGTGCCTCACGTTGCGTCACATCCTGCCAACCAACTCTCTTTCATCGACCGCGGGTGGTCATTAGAATTTCCGCGACTGTTCCACCTTCGCGCAGGAGCTCGCCATCGCCAGCATCGCCGCCGTTCAGCCCGCCTGGACGCTCAAGGATTCCGAGAAGCTCTACAACATGCCCGGCTGGGGTCTGGGATATTTTCGCGTGAACCCAGAGGGACACGTCGCCGTACATCCCGACGGCGATCCCAAGCGCGGGCTCGACCTCTTTCATCTGGCGATGGACCTGAACGCCCAGGGCGTCGGCCTGCCGCTGCTCCTGCGTTTCTCGGACATCCTCCGGGCACGCATCCAGACGCTCGCCGAGCAGTTCGCTAACGCCATCAGCGAGTTCGGCTACGAGGGATCGTACACCACGGTGTACCCGATCAAGGTCAACCAGCAGCGGCATGTGGTCGAGGAGATCGTCGAGTTCGGGACGCCGCACGGCGTCGGGCTCGAGTGCGGCAGCAAGCCGGAGCTGCAGGCGGTGCTCGGTCTCAACGAGAGCACCGGGCACATCATTGTGTGCAACGGATACAAGGACGAGGAGTTCATGCGCCTCGCCCTCATGGGTCAGAAAGTCGGGCACGCGGTGATCATCGTCATCGAGCAGTTCAACGAGCTCGACGTACTGCTCAAGGTGGCCGACGAGATGGGCATCGTTCCGACGATCGGCGTGCGGATCAAGCTCGCGACCGAGGGCTCGGGGCGCTGGGCCAAGAGCGGTGGGGAGAAGTCCAAGTTCGGCCTGGCCGCAGTCGAGCTGATGAAGCTGCTGGACCAGCTCGAGGTGCGCGGGCGGAAGGACATTCTCAAGCTGGTGCATTTTCATCTGGGCAGTCAGATCACCGACATCCGCTTCATCAAGGCGGGGCTCGAGGAGATTGCCCGGTACTATACCGAGCTCCGCGGGATGGGTTTTGCCCTGACCCACGTCGACGTGGGTGGCGGCCTCGGCGTCGACTACGACGGGTCCCGCTCGACCCGGCCGGCGAGCATGAATTACACGATGCGCGAGTACGCCAACGACGTCGTGTACACGCTCGGGAGCGTGTGCCGGACGCACGGTCTGCCCATGCCGCACCTGATCAGCGAATCGGGGCGTGCGCTGACGGCGCATCACTCACTGCTGCTGGTGAACGTGATCGACGTCGAGTCGCAGGTCGAGCCGGTGCCACCCCCGCTGCGGGACAACCCGCATCCGCTGCTGGTCGAGATGCACGAGAATCTCGAGGCAATGCCGGGCGGCGGCCGGGACCGGGTGGAGGAGGCGTTTCACGACGCGGTCTTCGCCAAGGAGCGGTCGCAGGAGTATTTCGCGAGTGGCGTATTTTCGCTGCGCGAGAAGGCGGACGCCGAGCAGTTTTATCTCTGCACGCTGAACGCCGTGTGGGAAGCGATCGGCGGCGACCGCACCGGATATCCGGAGATCGCGGCGCATATCGAGGCGGCACTGGTGGACCGATACTTCTGCAACTTCTCGATCTTCCAGTCCTTGCCGGACAACTGGGCCATCGACCAGCTGTTCCCCATCATGCCGATTCACCGGCTCAACGAGCGTCCGACGCGGCGGGGAACGCTCCAGGACGTGACCTGCGATTCGGACGGCGTGATCGATCGCTTCGCGGGTGGCCGCCGGGGAAAGCCGTCACTGGAGCTGCATCCGGTGCACGACGAGCAGCCGTACATCCTAGGCATCTTCCTGACCGGCGCCTATCAGGAAATTCTCGGCGACCTGCACAATCTGTTCGGCGACACCAACGCGGTGCACGTGCAGCTCACCGCGAGCGGCTACGAGATCACCGACCTGGTGCACGGCGACACCGTGACCGAGGTGTTGAACTACGTGCAGTTCCAGGCCACGGACTTGCTCGCGACCTTCCGGCGAAAGGTGAGTGCCGCAAAGGACCTGAGCCGTAGCGAGGCCAACAGCTTCATTGCCGATTACGTGGCCGGCCTCGAGGGCTACACCTATCTCGAAGGCGACGTGCCGATAGGAAGCGAGAACGGGTAGGCGGGCGCGGGGATTTGCGCGGTGAGCGGAGCTTCGGGGCGATTCTTTTACCGCAGAGACGCAGAGGGCTCAAGAGTACGCAAGGAATTCACGGAACCGAATCGAAAGCCAGGTAGTGTGGTCTCGTGCACCGAGCTCGAGGCACGAGCCCACATCACCTGCTGTCCTGTTGTCTCGCCACCTTAGCCCGTGAAATTCACAGCGCCCTCTGCGTCTCTGCGGTAAAAAACGGCAACGAGTGCGCGTGCCGGCCCCGGTTGTCGACGATCAAAACTACCGCTTGTCGATCTCCACGAACTCCCGCTCGTCACTGCCGGTATAAATCTGGCGCGGGCGGGCGATCTTCTGCTCCTTGTCGAGCAGCATCTCTTCCCACTGTGCGAGCCACCCCGGCATGCGGCCGAGTGCGAAGAGCACCGTGAAATACTCGGTGGGGTAGCCCATCGCCTGATAGATGAGCCCCGAGTAGAAATCGACATTGGGGTAGAGCTTCCGCTTGATGAAGTACTCATCCTCGAGCGCGATCCGCTCGAGCTCGAGCGCGACGTCGAGCTTGGGATTGAGGCCGGTCTCGCGGAAGACGTCGTCGGCCACCCGCTTGATGAGCTTGGCGCGCGGATCGTACGACTTGTAGACCCGGTGTCCAAAACCCATCAGCCGCCCGTTGCCCGCCTTTACGCTGTCGATGAACGCGGGGATGTTCTTCTTGTCGCCGATCTCGTCGAGCATCTTGAGCACGGCCTCGTTCGCACCGCCATGGAGCGGCCCATAGAGCGCTGCGATGCCGGCAGAGATCGCACTGAACGGATCGACACCCGAGGAGCCCACGGCCCGTACCGCGCTGGTCGAGCAGTTCTGCTCGTGATCGGCATGGAGGATGAGCAGGATCTGGAGGGCGCGCTGCAGCACCGGATTATTCTGATGCTGCCCACCGATGCTGAACGTCATGTGCACGAAATTTTCGATGTAGTTCAGATCGTTGCGGGGAAATTCGTACGGCAGGCCGCGGGAATGGCGGAACAGGAACGCGGCGATCGTGGGGAGCTTGGCCATGAGCCGCACCTTCTGCAGGTAGCGGTTGGCCGGGTCGTGGATGTCTTTCGCGTCCGGATAGAATGTCGACAGCGCGCCGACGACGCCGAGCAGCATGCCCATTGGATGGGCATCGTAGCGGAAGCCCTCGAGGAACTTGATGATACCGGTATGCACGTACGTGTGGTACGTAATATCGGTCGTCCATTTGTCGAGCTGGGCCGCCGTGGGCAGCTCGCCTTCGGCGAGCAAATATGCGACTTCGAGAAACGACGCGTGTTCGGCGATCTGCTCGATGGGATAGCCGCGGTAGCGAAGAATTCCCTTGTCACCGTCGATGAACGTAATCGCGCTCCGGCACGCGGCGGTGTTCATGAATGCCGGATCGTAGGTCATGAGGCCAAAATCGTCGGCGTCGACCTTCATCTGGCGCAGATCCATCGCCTTGATCGTGCCATCCGTGACCGGCACTTCATAGCTCTCGCCGGTGCGATTATCGGTGATGCTCAGCGTATCCTTGGCCACGACATTTCCTCGATTTCGCTCGTCACGTTTGGGCATTTCACTCGGGCGCAAGATAGCAGGCTTCCGGGCGCGGTCACAACCGCGCGCACCGTGCGCCAACACGTGCCTGCAACATCGCGCGGCCGCACGGCGTAGATTCGATGCAACGGCAGTTGCGGCCGTCCGGCCGCGCCACATTTCACCTCTTTCCCGGCGACTCGATGAAAACTCTTTCGATATGCCTGACCGCGCTCGTCGCGGCCGCGGCACCGATAAACGCGCAGACGGTCGACACGGCCGGTGTCGGTGCCATTACCCAGCAGGCCATGCAGCACTCCGAAGTCGTGCAGAACCTGCAGCACCTCAGCGATGTCATCGGCCCGCGGCTCACCGGCTCCGCCGCGATGCGGCGTGCCAATGACTGGACCGCGGCGCGCTTCAAGGCGTACGGACTCACCGCGAATCTCGAAGCATACGATTTCGGCGTGACCTGGCTGCGCGGTGCGGCGAATGCGCGATTGCTCGCGCCGTTCGAACGCGCGGTCACGGCGCATAGCTGGGCCTGGACGGCCGGCACCGCCGGCAAGCCGTTGGCGGGGCCCGTCGTGCTCGTGAACGTCTCGTCAGCCGAGAGCCTGGCGGTGTATCGCACGAAGATGAAGGGCGCGTGGATCATGACCGGCGCGCCAACCCGAATCTGGAATCCGGACGGCCCGCCAATGACGGCGGCGGATTCGGCGGAGCTGCGCAATCGCGTCCAGAATGCCCGCCGCCCGCCGGCCGACACGTCGGCTGAAGCGATCGCGCGCCGCCGGCAGTTCCAGGTCGACCTGCCATATCTGCTGAAGCGGGCTGGCACGCTGGGGCGTCTGACCGACGGCGGCAAGGAGCAGGCGCTGATGACGATGAGCGGCTCGCCGTACAGCGTGTCGCCGCTGCCAAACCTCGTGATCGGCCATGAGGATTACGCGCAGTTCGCGCGGCTGCTCGAACAGGGGGTCACTCCGCGCTTCGAGGCGACGGTGACGAACACGATGAGCGCGAAGCCGGCGCAGCAGTGGAACACCGTCGCTGAAATCCGCGGCTCCGAGAAGCCGGGCGAAGTTGTCATTCTCGGTGCGCACCTCGACAGCTGGGACCTCGGCACCGGCACGACCGACAACGGCACCGGTTCGATGGTGGTGCTCGAAGCGGCGCGAGCAATCGCGCAGTCGGGACTCAAGCCGAAGCGGACGATCCGTTTCATTCTCTTCTCCGGCGAAGAGGAAGGCCTGCTTGGCTCAGCCGCTTATGCGGCACAACATGCCGCAACGGCCGACAGCATCCAGGCCGTGCTCGTGCTCGACAACGGCACCGGTATGATCACCGGGCAGGCGCTGCAGGGACGGAACCAGGACATGCAGCTCTGGAAGGATCTGCTCGCGCCGGTAATGTCGCTGGGTGCGAAGAACGTGCGGGAAGGGAACAAGGGCGGAACGGACCACCTGTCGTTTATTCCGTACGGCGTCCCCGGCTGGAATTTCGACCAGGAGAGCCGCGGGTACAACCACACGCACCACTCACAGGTTGACACTTTCGATCATGCGGTGCCCAGTGATCTCATGCAGGCTTCCGCGGTCGTGGCGGTCACGGCGTACGAGTTGGCGAATCTGCCAGCGCTGCTGCCAAGAGGGGAAAAGGCGCCGGTGACGCCGCGCACGATCGGCAAGCCGTCCGCCGGGCTCGCCGCGAAGTAAGCAAACGCAGGGACACACATAAACGACGAGGGCTCCGCTGATGCGGAGCCCTCGTTGCGTCGGTGCGAGCGATGGAGCGGAGGTGCGGCGCCTATCAGGTCGGCGGCAGCTCGACGGTGCAGGTGGTATCGAATCCGCCGCGGATATTGTAGACGGTCGTGACCGACAGCTGCCGCGGCGCGAGCGCCTTCCACAGATCCTCCGCGATGCGCGCCGTCGCATGCTCCTGAAAGATGCCGACGTTGCGATAGCTCGTGACGTAATACTTGAGGCTCTTGAGCTCGATGCAGCGGTCCGACGGCACATACTCGATCCGGAGCACCGCGTAATCCGGCAGCCCGCTGTAGGGGCAGACGGCGCTGAACTCCTTTGTTTCGGTCACGATGCGCTGGGCCGGGCCTTCGTAGCCGAAGGTCTCCAGCACCGCCGCATCGATCTCCTCGGG